>DAPQ01000056.1 GCA_002502175.1 Euryarchaeota archaeon UBA19
CGACGAATTCACTTTCGAGGATGACGGAACTTACATCAATGACATCAATGGATTGGATGCTTCCGAGCGCCAAGACGTAACAGTGGCGACTCATGACTTTACATCAGGAATCTATCGAATTGATACTACAACACTATTCAACAGTACAATTGAAGGTACTTCTTGGTACAATAAATCAGAGATTACCACCGCAAATAATCATACCCAGATTATCTTCAGTATCGCAAGCGCTGACATAACCTTGATGCAACCAAATGTGCTTGATTGTGTCTCCGATATTACATACAAGTGTGTTTACACATATGATTCGGTATCTCAGCACTCATTCACAGTACCTTTACTGAATGGTGTAATTGCAGGTGAATATGAGGTCAACATGAAGATTGTAGATATGACAACAGGTCAGACAGTCTACGAACAACCGGCCGATAATGGGCCGTTCGATCTTGAACCTCATGCTCGAGACTTCGCTAATTGGACAACGCCTTACAATGGATGGTATGACGGTCACCAATACAACATCAGCTTCTATGCGATATTGACTGAAGACGGAGACCCATCAGGAAACGATCGGTTCTTCGAGATTGAATTCTTTGACACCGTTGACGTCGCGATTCTGTCCAATCCTACCGACCAGAATCGTTTGCAGAGAGTAAAGCAGGACCTAGAATCGATGGGTATGACATACACCCAATTATCTGTAAGCGATTGGGATAGATACGCAACAGAAAATTGGATGTCACATTACGAGAAGATATTGCTACCATGGCAGACAGATTACAACGTAGAGTACGGAGAATACTACGAGACCCTCGCATCCACTAGGGAATCTGATGGTCTATCGGTTACCGAAGTTCTAGAAGCATACATGGTAAATGGAGGAACTGTTCAGATTCACCTAGGACCATATCGCAACGAATACCAGCCAAATCGACTACCTTTCGGAATGGATATCGCAATGCGAAATCAATGGAATAACACAGTCACGAACGACGACCTAGTGATTGTCGATGCTTACCACCCATTGATGGCTAACGTCGATACTGCAGCCTTTGCAGGTGTTCATGGTGGTTCATATGTCGCTTTGGCTGGACTAGATACTGCACAGGTACAATTCGACCAAATCCCACAAGTCTGTGGAGGTCGAATTAGTGATCCAACTGGAACCTTCCACACACTGATGCGAAGTGAATCGTTCGATTCACAATCGTTACTTTCGATTTGTAACCGTGGTGCAGGTGGAATGATTGTGACTACCCTAGATGTAGAGAACCCAAGCTTCTCTCAACCATTTGGTGGAACATCTATGCCACTACTATCCAACATGTTGGGCTATCACGTAACTCCTTATCCTACTGAATTCGGAATTGCAGGGGATGGATTTGACCTCACAGTAAATGGAGAAGCTCCTTCGATTGACACAGTTACAGGTGCCTACGCAACCATGTACATCAAGTCGAACTCCGAACTCGACTTCTCTTTCTTGACTTCGGATTCGTCCTTGGCGGACAGCATTACCGCCGATTGGACATTACAATCTACGGACATGAATGAATCAGTTACTGGCTGGGAAGGAGAAATCATCGATTTCGGAGAGATAAGCCATATCCGCCAGAACAGTGCGAGCATACCTGCTCTTGGTAGCTTCTGTGTTGGTGATTCGAGTTCCACAACAGGATGTCGAATCGGGGCAGAATGGCTATTGACATTGTATCTTCACGATGATGATGGTCACACAAGAATCACTTACATTCATCTCGTTACTGACGACACATTGGCCGATGAATTCCGACCAAATGCAGATCTACAACTTGTTGAAGACAGTGTTACAGACGAGTATGTAAGTCTTGAAGGAACCAAGACTGTTGGCGGTATAGATTGGCCAATTTATAGAGTTAGATTGACCGACAGCGGTGACATCAGTCTGTCCTTCGATTCTTCAGCAAGCTCTGACGAGGACGCACCAGAGGGCGAGAGAGGCATTGAGATGTTTGAGTACAGAGTCTTCTTCGATTATCCAGTAGATTCCTCGAACCCAACTCTAGAAGGACACACCTTCCAAGTACCAAACGCGGCAGGTGGTGACATGTGGAATTATGTATTCAGAAACATGACTAGCGATGGAACTTTGGAGAATCAGATTAGGCTAGAATTGATTGTATACGATCGTGCTGGAAAACAATCAGAAAAGGCACGAATATACTTCATTGTAGTTGGAGAAGACTTTGGAGATGATCCGCCAGTTGTCGATATTACTTCCCCTCGTTCGACTGATTCTCAAAGTGAGGATTTGGTCACAATCAATGGAGTTGTGACCTCGGGTGCCGAAAATGGTGTTGTGATTGAGGTGGCATTGGATCAATCGGTTCTGGATTTGACTCCATCTCCTAAGGCTACTCAGAAGGCGCTAGGAAAGTACAATACAACAGGCCCTGCTTTACTTGGAGACGGTGATACCTTCACAATCACTCTCAACATTGCGGACCTATACTTGGAAACTACTGGAAAGCAGGTCACAGTATACTGGAGAGTTGTTGAGGGCGACCGATACGAATTGAATAACGAATTCACAATCGACTTACTCCCTCGACCAAGTGACCCTTGCGCCCTGAATCCTTCTGCCGATGGTTGTGCGTCAGATAGTGGTGGTACAGATGTCATCATGTTCGCTGCTATCGGAGTAATCTTGGTTCTAGCAATTGTTGGTGTAACCCTAGTTGTTGTTAGATCGAGAGGCAAGTCAGATGATGGTCAAGACACTGTCCAACAGTTTGGTGGTGTAGAGCAAATGGACCCTGTCGAAGCATACGTACAACAGATGGTCGGCCAAGGCTATGATGAGGCTACTGCGAGGCAATATGCCGAGCAGTATTACGCAGCATATTATGCCCAACAAGGGAAAGGCGGCGGCAACTGAGTAGACCCTCGAAAGGGGGATGCTCAAAACGCACCTTGAAGGCCTCTTGGTGGCCGCCCTAGGTCATGGACACGGGTGAAACATACACTGTGGCAGACCTTTCTTTGGCGAAGGCTGGTGGGCTAAAGGTAGACTGGGCTCGGAGCAGAATGCCTGCTTTAGCGGCATTGCGGGCCAAGGCGGAAAAAGAACAACCTTTGGCGGGCCAAAGAATCGCAGGGTGCTTGCACGTCACTAAGGAAACTGCTGTGTTAATCGAGACCATTGAAGCCGCAGGTGGCAAGGTTTCCTGGTCTGGTTGTAATCCTCTTTCCACACAGGATGATGTAGCAGCTTGGCTTGCATCTGAAGGCTATGATGTACATGCCTGGTATGGCCAAAATACCGAAGAGTTCTACCAATCCATTGATCGTACTCTGAAGATTAATCCAACACTGACTCTAGACGATGGTGCTGATTTAATTTATCGTGTGCACAGTAAATTTCCAGAACTAGCAGAAGGTGTGATTGGAGGTACTGAAGAGACTACTACCGGTGTTCACAGACTTAGAGCCATGGGGGAAGCAGGAGAACTTCTCTATCCAGTAATTGCAGTCAATGATGCATCGACCAAGTGGGACTTCGATAATGTACATGGAACCGGACAATCAACACTTGATGGGATTATCCGAGCGACTAGTGTTTTACTCGCAGGCAAAACGTTCGTTGTTGCTGGATACGGACATTGCGGCAAGGGTCTAGCCAATCGTGCCCGTGGTATGGGCGCCAATGTTATTGTCACAGAAGTCGATCCTATTGCTGCCCTGAAAGCAGTCATGGATGGATACCGCATCATGCAAATGGATGATGCAGCGAAGATTGGCGACGTATTTTGCACAGCAACAGGAATGAAAGACGTCATTATTGGTCGCCATTTTGATATTATGAAAGAAGGAGCAATTGTTTGTAACACCGGTCATTATGATTGCGAAATCAATATTGCACAGCTTGAAGAAAGGGCCGAGAAGATTTACACGATTAGAGAAGATAACGAAGCCTTCCAACTGAAAGATGGACGTACTATTCATCTGCTTGCGCGTGGAAGGCTGGTTAACCTAGCCGCAGCAGAAGGACATCCAAGCGAAGTGATGGACATGTCATTCGCTAACCAATTCCTTGCACTTTGTCGACTAGCCGCTGAGGGCGAGGGATACGATAACATCGTCTACGACATAAGTGCCGAACAAGATAGTGAATTGGCTAGATTAAAACTCACAGCAGAAGGAATTAGCATTGATAGTTTGACAGATGAGCAACTCGCCTATCTAGAGGATTATTCTGCAGGCACATGAGAAATAATTCAGAGTTAATCTTCTGATTGCTCATCCTCTGCCCACCAATTTTCTGTGTTAGAAAAATCGGGCAAGTTTGGTTTCCACTTTTGACCAATAATCTCGTCAGATTCAATAATTTTTGAATGCCTATCCTGGAAAGCAGTACTTCGTTTTCCAATTGTATGATTGTAGAGTTTACTACCTCGAATTTCGGCTGGTACGCAGACCTTTCCAGAAGTAGCCTCAACATCAATAGCCCTCTCTAGGTCAAGGGCGTGTCGATTGAGTCTCTGCAGTAATCCAGCAGCAGCCCTACTCACTCCCATAAATAGCCCTAGAATGATTACAAACACCAAAATGAAGCCGAATTGACTTCCCCCGAGTAAAGTCATGGCTACAGTTCCCATCAAGAATACAATCGGGGCTACAAAAGTAAACAAGAAGAAAGTGTCTGAAAGGGGTTTCCTAGTTTTCATCCGACCGATAATTTCCCATCTAGGATGCTTCGGATTCTGAGGTCTGAATATTTCGTCTTTCTCCATTTTGGCCGCCTTGTCAACCATCTGCCTAACCCGATCCATATTCATCAGTTGCTGTCTGTCTGGTTGTTCCATTTCTGATTCGAACATTATTTCCAACAATTCACTAGCTTCAGAATACATCCCCAGCCGTACAAGAATGGCGATTTGTTCGATAAGTGGTGTGACATCGTTCGGGTCGATCTGCCTTCTTTGCTGCCACCACCCTAGGGCCTCCTCTAACATACCGAGGTGGTCTACCAGAAGATTCCCCCCGATTGCCCATGATTCTGCGTCCCCTGGTTCTAGCCTCACGACATTTTGTAATGCGGCATAAGCACTAGCCGCTTGTGCTAGAGTAGGCATATCTTGCACACCTCTCCTTGCGGCTGGTAGAGTCATCCTTGCGGTCATTTTCCAAGCGGCCGCATGGGTGGGCTCCATACGGGTAATTTGGCGACATAAATCGAGGGCTTCTTCCCTCTCACCAGACTCTTCAAGCTCGAGAACTTCTTCCCAGAGCATATCCGCCTTGTTCGCCATGTGACTTGCTCGGGTTTAGACAAAATGAATGCTGGGGTGTCCCAAACTCAGCGCCTACCGCTACCTCTTCCTGGTCGATTACCCCTAGAGCCCCCTCGACCAGGGCCTCTGAATCCAGATCTACGTGGCTTGCTAGCACTCCCGGGCGACCGCCCTCTTCCACGACCGGAATGCCCTCCTTGAGGTCTAGAGCCACGGCGTTCATTGCCTCCGCCTCTGGATTGTGATTTGCCACCAGAATTAGGTCGGTGGGCTTGACAACGATTGCATTTATCTCTGAAGGCGAAGTTAGAATTGTTACACTTAGGGCAAGTCCAATCTCCAGATTTTTTGGAATTATTTGCTCCTCTTTCGAATTTTCTTTCAAACTTACTTGCACCATCTCGAGGCCGATCTGCTTCACAGCGATTACACTTCTTTCGGAAGGAAAAATTGGAGTTATTGCATTTCGGACAAACCCAGTCTCCGCCTTTTTTGTTTTCATTTCTTCCACGTCGGTCATTACCTCGACTATCTCTTTTCGAGTATCTATCTCTTCCACGGCCACGATTTTCTCGCCTTTCCCTTGGGGCGATTTCAACAGGCGAACCTATGGTGTTGGAGGATTCTATTTCGTCTGAGATTGGATGAATGTGAACATAGGCCCCGTCAATAGCCCCGATTACAGAATTCACCTTGCCAATCGGCTTTCCTCCGATTATTCGTAAAGTAGCACCCAGCCTTGGTGCACGCCCCTCAAAGGCAACTAGGAGACCCCCTTCGTGCGACTCTCTGTCGACTGTGCCTGAGAAGCTCATGGCATCAGTCGCGTCGGCCCGAGTATATGAGTGCGGCAGATGCCGCAGCGAGCAGACCGCTGAGCCCCAATGCAGGAAGTAGAGTATTGGGGCCTCCATTAGAGGGCGGCTCCGGCTCGGGTTCAATGAACAAGTGAGTATTGTCAACAATGCGCTCTTGACTAGAACAAAGCCCAGAATCATCACAGCCTTGAACTTCAACAATATGAGTACCTTCTACCCAGACTGAGAAATCGATAGGAGGTGTGGCCCAAGTATTACCGCTGACGCTGACCTCACCGACCGCTGAGCCATCGATTAGCAGAGTGAAAGATACCGCCTCACCATCAGGATCGGAAAACTGACCACCCATCGACCATGAATCACCGTCCCATCCTTCGGAATTAACAGTCATTATTGGGGCGCTGCTAGCCTTCACAATTCCCAAATCATAAGTTGCTTGCAAACTATAGACTCCATCACCAGTTACTGTAACTGCGACATATGCAGGACCAGGAATTAGCCCCGTTGCAGGAACATCTTGAGTAATTTCAGAGTCTTCGAGTAAATATGGTCCGGAATAAGTTCCAGCCGCTCCAAAACTGGAACTAAATCCAATTTCAACAGATAAATCGGGCCATCCTGTGGTTGGAGATAGAGTGATTGGATGTGGATCAGATAGATCACTATCTGTAGTTGATATTTGGAATGGTACTCCTACATTCCAAGTTCTATTTCCAGAGGATTGGCCAGCACTGTCGATTGCTTCACAAGTAACCCCCCCCGCTTCGCCTCTTGGGACATCCATCGATAACTCTCGATTTGAGTATGTGATTGCTAATCCTGCCTCGCCTCTGCAGTTAACATCGAGGCCTGATACTCCTGCCTCATCCTCAAACCAATTCTGAACTTCATTCCAATCCGCGATAATCTGGGCCCCTCCGCTCGCACGAGGGAACCATGCTCCATCGGCAGGAGCATTTTCAGTCCAAACAGGAGGGTCATCCACGGGGATCGGCGTAGTCGTAAAGTCAGCGAACAAGTCCTCGCCTATAGGCCATTGAACCATGTTGGGATAGAAGGAGTAAGTCAGACTTCCATCTTCATTTTCATTCAGTTCATAGGAACTTGAACCGTCACCAACACAACTACCTCTCAAAGGTGCAACACCAGCAAAATCACCCATGTCAACTTGTACGTCGCGCCCTTCACATTCTTCCCACATATCTAGACGCAGTCCTTCGGTTACAGGGAATGTGATATGATACTCCGCCCCACTCATGTTTGAGGCATTGTAAGCTAGAGTGAAGTCACTGGGATTATTGAGGCTAGATATTGTCATAGTGGCATTTAACCATAGCATCATTCTACATTCATCATTACCACTTGATGGATCTATATCGGTGTCACAATCTCGATCGCTATCTGGGTAAACAGGCACTTCGTAGCAATCACTACTTGCCCCGATTCCAGAGCATTCTCTTGATTCCGAATGCCGAGGAGGGACTAGATTCCATTCTTCGACTAGGACCTCGTCTTCAGTCCATGAGGTATTTTTCCAATCGGTGCCCTCTCCTCCTCTGTGAGGGCTTCCATCACGCATACCCATTCTAGTAAACGTGTATTGAACGCACTCCGAAGCAATAGCTCTGACTCCTTCCCTTTCGTCGGTAGAAATCCATCCATCATCGCCACTTGGGTAGATTTGTGCAATATATTCATCTAAACTCTGTCTTACATCATCTGCCAAAGTCCCATTTACCCAAGCGACTGCCTCAATTTCGGCGGAACTCCAATCACTGGCAATAGTGAAGTTGAATACTGCTTTAGTATACTCAAACATATCCTCGAAAGTAAGGACGCTACATCTCTCCTCTATCGTAGGCTCATCAGGGCCGAGTTGTTCTCTTCTGTCTTGAGAATCATCAAGACCACCTTGTTGGTAGCCCATTGGTAAGCAAGAAATCATCATTCCAATAATCGTAATCATGACCACGATTCTAAGCACGCCTTGGCGTCTCATCACGATACTCGAGCAGGTCTCAGACGATATTGCTATCGGCGGCAGCGGATTGGGTGATTTGTATGATTTCTCCAGTCCAGAAAAAGACCAGAAGCTCTCCATTAGCCCCTTCTCCAAACCCTACAATTAGTCCCCCTACGTTACCAAGATAGGTCTCTTTCCATGTGTGATTTACACCATTGGATAGAATCCATAGCGAACCGGAACAAAAGTCTCCAAACAGATAACCACCGTGGTCTGAGATTATTGTATTCTCAATCCAAAAGCCTCCGGTTATGGAACAATTTCCGTTATTGTGACCATAGACAAAGACCGGGTCTGTATATTCATTATTTTCAGATACAACTCCTCCTTCACAACTTCCGCCTTCGGAAAAATCACTGAATCCTTCTTTTTCTGACCACCCAAGGTTTGATTTGTTTACCAGGTTTACCAAATTAATTTCTTCCCAACAATTTTGCCCGACATCGGCAATCCATAGTTGCTCATTAGGGCCCACGTCGAATTTCCATGGATTTCGCAAACCATAGTGCAAGATGTAGGAGTTTTCATTTTCTGAATTCATAACCGGATTAACCTCGCCGTTTGAGTATTGGAAGTAAACAATAGTGCCTAGTAAATTTTCAGAATTTTGCCCATTCTTTTCTGGGTCGTTAGCCCCACCTCCATCTCCAATTCCCCAGAGGTATTTTCCATTACCCAAACCAAGTAAATGCCCCCCGTTATGATTCCTGTATGGCTGTTCGACGGTTTTCAAGACGGTTAACGTATCCAAATTTATCACATCATCAGTAACAACAACTGATGCTAGAACAAGATCTGCCGTATTCGCTCCTTCGCAACTCCCTTTTTCCACATATGATAGCAAGAGTTGTTTAGAGGAATTATAGTTTGCATCGAATGCAAATCCAAGTAATCCTTGTTCTGTATGGCATCTATTTACAATTTCACTTAGGTCTCCAGCTTGAATCAGTTCATCATCTTGCCAAATTTTCACCATTCCACTGAGATAAATTATCCACAATTCGTTGGTTAGAGGATTTACTTCGGAGTGATGAGGCGTACCAGTTCCCGCAAACAAAGTAGTACAAGTCAAGTCATTAGCTAAATTGCAATCTGTTGTTTGCGGATCAGCCCAGTCAAAATCATCTCCATCGTCTGAAAAGCATCCAGCAAATAGGGATAATATCAACAAAATTAGGATTGGAATCGTCACTCTCATTCAGAAGCCTCGGCTTTGGCACAGAACGCTAATTTGTGTTCTATGATCAATCCTCGAAAAATGCTTGTATTCCTGGAACGTTCTCTACTGCCGCACCATATGTGCCAAGGTGAGCAGTAGCATTCGTAGCAACCATTCCCTCAGTGTTTAAAACATCGGAGAGTATCTTCGTACCTTCTTCATCATTATTCATACTCACCAATGCATTTTGAATTAGTTCGACCATTTCGGCATCCATAGTCGAGGGATTGTACAAAGCGGGGTGACTCGGTGCTTGACCAAACGGCTCTAGCATAACGAGTTCATCCCTATCCAAACACCAGTCAGGGCCATCTGCTATTCCATCCTCATTTTCGTCACAGTAGAGCATATATGCTGTATCCTTGACTAAAGCAACGTCTCCGCGATCAGTCATCATACATTTCAATGCACCTTTGTATCCTGAGTATTGAGTGCCTCCATCTGGTATGCTTGAATCTTCGTTGAAGAAATTCGTCACCGTGTCTCGTAGCGAAGTAATTTCTTCAGGATCTCCAATTACCTCGGCATATCCATTTCCAATCAAGTAACCCATTGGAATCAACATCCCAGCACTTTTCAGCCATCCTGTGTGGCAAGACGTTTTTCCATTCATCAAAGCAAAAGGGTCTGTATCTGGGTCGTCATCTAGATATGCGTCTGCAATTTCAGAATCCTTTTTCACCCAAGCTGCTGCGTTATAGTACGTCCTTTGATCGAATTTCCACTCGGCCGCTAGCACGTCCAAATCGTAAACTTCCCATGCAAGCCAAGCGGCCGCACCATCTACGAACCCAATATCCGCATTACCATTATTGATAGCCTCGATTATCGCACCAGAATTCGATACAGGCATTATTTCAACATCCATGCCAGTAAGAGCACTCATTTTGTCTGCCAAGTGCTGAGGGTTCTCCTTTCCAAAATACAAATAGTCATCTTGTACCTCAAAAGCGATTGTAATACAGTTATCTTCATCATCACATTGTTCGTAATTAATGTCGAAAATGAGATACAATACGGTCGCAGATAGCACTAATCCAGCGAGCAAAAGTGCTTTGTTAGCTTTGGCCCAACCAGCCCAACTAGTTTTTTCCATACATCTCCGAAATCGGTTTGTTTGATAATGTTTAGGGCACCCTAAACTAACGATAAATAGTATGTATAAATCTCAACCAAGCATCATTCTCAATTATTATTAGATCCCGAAAAACCATTTAAATTGAGCAAATTTCCACATAAAATAGGATTTAGAAGCGCTGAAAAGGTTCAATTTATGACGGCCAACTCTAACTAATTCTACGTCCAAATCTCGAGTAAATCGCTCCCAATAACTCCTAGATTCGCTAGGAAAAGATTCCAAGAATCGAGTTGGAGTAGCCATCAGTTTCCAATTTGGTTTATTAGAAATCGCAGTGATTACAGTTCTTCTAGCGGCATCAGTTCTCAAATCCTTCACTTCAACCATGACATCTTCTTTCCGATCACCCAATACTTCAACAACTTCTGAAAATGTAGGTATCTTTACTCCCAAATCCTCACCCGCTTTCATTATTTCAGAGAAGTTCAATTTGGCGGTTTCGATTAATTCTCCATCTACAAGTATTTGGTCATCATGAAAGACAAAAATTATTCCATCCAAAGATTCTCTAATATCAAATTCCCAATACTTGAATTTTCTATTATCCACTAGGCCTAATGAATTCATAAGCCCTTCAATGGTATTTTCCATTTTGGTGCCAGAAGCTCCCAATCTATGTCCCAAATTTCTCAAGACTAATCCTCTCCTTGTAACTAGCCACCAATATTTACCAGTAGGAATGAATAAAAAATCCCGTCTACAAATCAATTGACTGCTCATCAGTTATATGATAATTTTCCACGTATGATTCAAGAGTTTAGGGCTCCCTAAATTTGATATACACATCGCTATCCGGCGGATTTAGGGAGACCTAAACTATGAATAGAACAATGACCTTAATGATGACTTTAGTATTAATCGGCAGTGCTATTGCCGGTTGTGCAGGAAATGATGTAGATCTTGATGACGCCGATGGAGGGTACACATATGCTTCCAACGTTGATAATCACCGAATGTTAATGGGTGATGTCTGCGATATCAAGGATCTCTCTGGTGCATACGATTGGGACGGTGTGAAGGATATCTACGAAGATGGAAAGCACGCGGAGAAGTCCGACGGTTCCTACAGGACCCTCATGGGCTTCGCAGATGCTTCTGGCAAGAACCACGCCTACGACGCATACTATGGTGCAGACGGCTCATGGAATGACTTCGTATCCGCAGCCATTGATGGCACAGGTCCTTTCGAGGGAGAATCTGACACTGTCAGAGATCAAGCAGTCGAAAAGGGAATCCAGAATGGTGTAATGACTGCTTATGCAATCCATGAACTCAACGCTGCAATCATCAAGGCGGAAGCAGGAAACTGGGGGGCCGATGATGCTCAACACGCTTGGGACGAAGGATGGGCTTTCTACCATGGTCCTGACGATTCCAACCATGATTACGATGGATGTGGGCCATATGCAACCGCCGCCAAGAGAGGTGGCAACTTTGGGACTGGTGATGCTACAAACATCGCTACTCTAGCCGCAATGAACGCTGGCTTGACTGCACTCCAGAATGAGGATATGCAAGGAGTAGTCGATGCACGCGACGAGGTTCTCAAGAATATTGTAATCGTCTACTCACAGGCTTCTGTAAGGTACGCATCAAAGATGACGGACGACCTAGCAGCTGGAGATACTTCAGACTATGACAAGCACCAGGCAGAGGGTCACGCTTTCTACAGGGTCATCGAGGCATATGTCGCTGAGTACACGTCGATCTGCTACAACATGGTCTCTCACACGGTCTCATCGGATAGCTCACAGGAATCCTGCGAGGCATACATGTATCTGGAGAACTACACCTCTCCAAACGACCCGAATGGAGAGGAATTCACAGGATGCTATAATTCAGTGACACACGCTCAGCATGAGGGAATGTCACAGGAGGAGTGCGAGGCTTTTGGATGGTATGCTAATTACTACAATGACAAGATTCTTGAAATCTTCGATCTGAAGAATGATGGAGACGCAACAGCAGATTATGAAGCTGATATCCGCTCCTATCTACAGCCAGTCTGGGATGCTTTTGGCATCACAGCTGAAGACATTGGAACTCTCCAATGAAATACGTAACCACCAGTCGATAAGACAAAACAGTTGGCAGGGGGCGTAATAGCGCCTGACACCTACATTCGAATTCAGTATTCGAACGCAATAGGCCCCCTGTCAACAACCTTAGCCAATTAGCATTGGCAATACCCGTTGGCAGGGGGGGACTCTAACAGCGTCATTTAGAGAGCAGTCTGTACACATCACAGGTTCCCCTGTCAACACCAGGATTAAATTCAAAATTATGTTATTTCCTTCAGGACCAACATTGAAAAATCAGCATCCTAAGCAATAGTCAGGTAGACAGAGGATTTGTTCAATGCCGACAAAAAGACATTACAAAATACTGGTCATTTGCTATACTATTATCCTGCTTTCTAGCACTTTCTCCGGTTGCTTGAGTGATTCTGAAGAATCAAATAATCAAACAAGAACTCCCATTGTTCTAGCATTTGAAGTGTCCGAGGGTATGCTTGAGTCAGAAACTAATCCTGAGATGCTGGCAGATATTCTTACCCAAAACAGTAGATTTGATTTTACAATTTATGCCGTTGATTCAGAAGCAGCGATACTCGAGGCACTAAGGTTTGGAAATGCCGATATCGCTCTAATGGATAGTGGTGCTGCTTGGATTGGGTGGAATCAATACGGTTTGCAGGCTTTTGCGGCTGACCAAAAATCAGACGGCAGGACATACTACAATTCTCTAGCTTGGGTTCTCGACGATAGCGATATCGCTGAAGCATATTTTGATGATGATCCGCTAACAAATCCATTCTCACTGATGCAAGGCAAAACTTCCTGTCATACGGGTTGGTTACACTCAACAGGAATGATGGTTCCAATGGGATTCTTCCTTGGATTAGGGTATGCAAATGTAATTGGCGATCCAAATGATATCGAATCCCTAAGAGATACAATTTTCGAATTCTTCAACGAAAACTCATCAATTCCGGAACCAGGCACACAGTACTATGGGTTTTCAGGGGCTCTAAGATGTCTCTCAGATGGGGCCGGTGAGGTTGCATTTGCGAAGGATAACACGGTCTCTCAATACTGCAACACAGAAAATGGCAATAATGTCGAAGAATGGTGTTTGGATGCCTCGAGATATGTTTCTCTCGAACCATTCGCTAAGACCCCCAGTGATGTTTTCATGACTCATTCTAATTTTGATGACGATTTAGTAATCAGTGAACTTACGGAATTTCTAATTGACTTTAGTTCAAACGAGGATTACAGTGAAATTCTCTACAACACACTAGGCACAAAGGGTGTAGTTTCTACAGATTCTGAATCTCATCTTGGTATATACACACCTCTGGTATCGAATATCCCTGGGATTTCAGCTTATTATACCGATAATGGAAGTGAATCAATAACAATAACAATAGAAGAATTAATTGTTGCATTCGAACTAGATGAATCAAAATTAGAAACCAATAGTGACCCGATTCATTTAGCCGAATTTCTATCCATAGAATTAGGAATAAATGTTTCAATTCACTATGTTAATTCTCAATCAGAAATGATTGAATCAATTGAAACAGGTGAGGCCCACATCGGATTCTTTCCTTCATCTTCTTCATTAGTCGGATGGAAATTACATAATCTCTCAGTTCTAGGAGCAATACAAAACAAGGATCAATTGACTCAGCGGTATTCTATTGCCTTAGTCTCAAATTCAGGAGAATTGGCTAGAGCAAGTTCAGACAATGAAACTAGCACCGATCCATTTGCAATGATGCAGGGAAGAGTGTCTTGCTTCACCGGTTATCAATCTCCAATTCACACAATTCTTCCTATTCATTATCTAATTGAAAATGGGTATTATTCTCCTAATCAAGAAAATGTCGAGATTATCGAAACAATACGCGGTTATTTCGGAAATCAATCATCTCTTCTTTCATCTTCAAGTACCCCTGTGGGAGAGGTAGGTGCGATTAGCTGCCTATCCGAAAATGTAAGTGAAATAGCATTCGTCGGAGAAGATGCACTAGAAGAAAATTGTAATCAGGAAGAACAAGAAAATCAAGATTGGTGCATGGAAATTGACCAGTACCTATCTTTGGGTCAAGTCGGTGTGTCTCCAAGTGAATCTGTAATGTACAACCCTTCAACTATTGATTCTAGAAGTAGAGCCGCTATTCTCAACGCCTTAGTCACTTTGAATTATCAGATGTATCTAGAGAATTATTCTAGACCTGGATTTGGAACATATACTGGTTGTTACGATATTTCTACACACAAGGTAAATTCAGATAATAATAGGGAAATCTGTGGTGATGAAATTCTAAACAATATACTCGATGGTACAGGGATTGTTAGAACAAATTCACAAGAACATCTTGGCTTGCTATCTGAGGTAGTAAGTGTTGTACCCGGAGCCTATTCATTCTTGCAAGAATCGATATAAGTTATCCGATTCGTGAGATATTTTGTTATCACTAAACCCATCAATACCATATATTGGTTTAGGGTCGCCTAAATTACAAGGGGGCTTTGGAGTTGTCCGAGGGTATGGGTTCAGAAAATCCGATTGTTTCCCTCGAAGATGTAGTAATCGGATATGAAACTGAATCACCCTTAGTCAGTATCCCCAATCTCGAAATATTCCCTGGTGAAATAGTCGCCATAGCGGGCCCTTCTGGTATCGGAAAGTCCACTTTACTTGGTACAATTGCGGGACTAATACGTCCAATTTCCGGTTTGATCAAAGTGTGTGGTACCGAAATCCCCTCGAAACCTCTCCGTGGCTCACTAGGGTATATCCCACAAAAATTGGGTTTAGTTCGTCATGCAAGTGTTAGGCACAATGTGATGTTGGGTGCTCGAGCTGGAACTAATGATAGGAAGGAAAGAAAGGAACGAGTTACCAATGCGATTCAACAAATGGGGCTTGAGGAAAAGTCAAGAGAACCGATTAGGAGATTGTCCGGTGGCCAACAGAGAAGAGTCGCAACGGCCAGAACATTGGCTCAGCGACCAAGATTAATTCTAGCGGATGAGTTTTTGAGTGAATTAGACGAAGAAACTTTGACTATGGTTTTGGAAAGTGTGACAAGCTACGTGAGAGAAAATAATTCAGCATTAATCGTTGTCGAGCATGATATTTCTAGAGCCAAGTCAATGGCAAATCGCCTCCTAGTTATTGATGATGGAAGAGTGAATCCATTCATTACTGAACCAAAAGCCGTGGTGTTGAATTCATGAAGAAGATAGCAGTAGATGGCGAAAAGATGGCTCTGGTGCTATGGATTCTTCTTTTGCTTGCAATTGTAATTCTAAACGGAATGGTTGGCGACTGGGGTAGATTAGCAGGTGGCCCAGACAATCTTGTCAGATTCTTCTTTCAGTCTCTTTGGCCACCCGACATGAGCGTTCTAGAACCTCAATCATACCCTGTTTGTACCGCCCAACCAATTTTCGATTTCACTTGCTCAACTGCTTGGAAGGGAGTAATTGAGACGTTAAAGATTGCATTTGTTGCAACTGTCTTTGGTATGGTTGTAACATTACCTTTGTCAGTCATGGCTTCAAGAAATTTAAGCCCGCGATGGGTATCTTACCCTACCCGCTTTCTTATCTCAGCATGCAGGAGTCTTCCAGCATTGATTTGGGCGATTTTCTTGGTTATTCTAGTCGGCCTAGGTCCTTTAGCTGGTGTCCTCGCAATGACTATTTACACCGTAGGGTATCTTGGAAAATTACAGTACGAATCAATTGAGGGTCTGACAAAAACTCCTTTGGATGCGGCGAATGCAATAGGCTTGAGTCGTTGGGAAGTCGCAGTTAACGTCGTTATTCCAGAAGCCGCAAATGATCTAATTTCTCACTCGATATTCATGTTTGAATATAATTTCCGATCTGGTACTGTAATCGGCATTGTTGGCGCAGGAGGAATTGGATATTACATAGATCTGTATCTTCGATTTTTACAATATGATAAGGTGTTTGCATATCTAATTATCATTTACATCGTTGTTTTAATCATTGATTTCATTTCGATATATGCAAGATCATTTTTCACCGAAGAAGAGTACCTTAATGCCCCATTATGGAGGGACGTCCTTATCCCCTCTTGGATAAATTAAGATGCTCGATTGAGCTAAGCTTCGTAAGCTTCAACCATTCGTCGAACAGCAGTTGAAACTTCTTCCTCTCCATCAAGGAGGTTACCCAAGGCTGAAAGGAACGGCACCTCAATATCTAATCTCTCTGCTCTGTTAAGGAACATCCTAGTCGCTCTAACTCCTTCAGCGACCATGTGCATCTCTGCGAGAGCCTGTTCGAGAGATTTTCCGGAACCAAGTTTTTCTCCTAGTGTTCGGTTTCTTGAGCGTGGACTAGTTGCAGTCACGTACAAGTCTCCAATTCCAGCAGGTCCAAAGGCGGTCCCGGCATTTGCACCCATTGCATCCAGCAGAGTAATTCCCTCTGAGAATCCAGCAAGAACCAATGCCGCTTTGAGATTATCTCCACCAATTCCATCCCTCAATCCATCAACTAAACCACAAGCAAGAGCAACCGTGTTCTTGTATGCCCCCCATAATTCTGCACCCTCGACATCATTCGTAGCGGTAAGAACCAGAGATTCAGTCGAAAGGCGCTCTGCGATTCTATCGGCAATGGATCTATCATGACAAGCAACTAGGGCCGTTGTCATTACTCCTCGAGCAACTTCTGGAGCGATTGTGGGGCCAGTCAGAACAACTACAGGATTGGACTTACCTGCAGCGGCGAGACGGTCTTCAATCTCGCGAGAAATCATTCCTGATTCACTCTCAGAGGTTGGTGCCAATCCTTTGGCTAAATCGATTAGAACATGCGATGGGCGTAAATGAGGAATTAGGTCATTTACAACAGATAGAATCACACTGCTAGGTAATGCAAGAATTAGTATCTCACAAGTATCTGTGAGATCGGATAACTCCATTGTGGAATCTAGAGTAGGAATTTCGTGTCCTGGTAGGTACTTTTCGTTGATATTGCTGGTCATCAATGACTCGTATACTTCGGCTTCGACAGTCCAGCCCATTACATTGTGACCATCTTCACACCAGACCTTTGCTAGGGCAGTACCCCAATTACCAAGTCCAAGAATACCTATGCGTGACATGTGCACCCCAAATTCATCTCGCCCAATACTCCCGTTATGACCCCTTTGGGGCAAGAACCGACTACCGTTGGATTCTTGACCTTGAGTTCACGGCCGAGGGTTAAGCAGGGGTTCCCGAGCGGTCAAAGGGGCTGGGTTTAGGTCCCAGTGCGTAGTGCTTCGCAGGTTC
>DAPQ01000042.1 GCA_002502175.1 Euryarchaeota archaeon UBA19
TAGACGGACACGGCTGTATGAATTGCTACCACCACTTCTTACGGGAGTTGAAGAGAGAATTGTTTCCAATTCAATAACCCAATCAAAGCCATGTTGCGGAATTGATTGGCCTGTTGTTCGTTGCATCCTTCGAAGTCTAGAATGTGCATCAACTACACTTTGCACTACTGCTGCTGGAAGTGAATTTGAGCCATCTGCTAAGCCCAATCCTGATTCTAAATCAACTCTAGATAGGGCTGCAATAAGCCATTCATCGCCACTGTTAGTGGCTTCTACTTGCGGCAAGTTTTGGCCGCTATGACAACCGCGCCACAACTCGGGGTTCGAGAGCGCGGTCTGATCATAATCTGCTAGAAGTGGTCTATTACTTTGGGCCAGTGAAAGAAGCCACCACTGCGTTGCTTCCTTAATCGGACCCTTGTTTGCGTCCGAGTCTTCTCTTGCGAGAGTGGTTAGCCATCTCTCTAGAGTTCCCGCTCCACCAAGTATGTGGTCGCTTCTAGCCAATTCCGAGAGTAAATCAGCGTTCGCAATTGGAAGAATCTCATTATTCGATGGATGTGAATTTACCTCTGGAAAAATTCTCAAGGATTCCTGTAAGGCAAGGGAACGCAATGAATCTAGGGACCATGCATTAGGTCCGTGACAAATACCAGCGAGGCTAGCGAGCCAATGCCCAAGGGGTTTGCTAGAAGCCATCGATTGTGAACTTGGTAGGGGAATTCCTAGATCGTTTAGGGCCCTAATCCATTGGTGATTTTCTTCACTTGATGTTGGGTCAATCAGCAATATGCTAGCATCCGGATTAGTCCTCAGTTGCTCTGCAATTAATCTAGTAGCTAGTGGAATCGAATGGGCCTCTCTCTGAATTGTAAATCTGCGATGAACTGAGTTTTCTACTCCTTCAGATAGGTCCGCCAAATCATGCCTAGGCAACCAATCAGGCAAATTTTCTGATTCGCTAATTGGGTATTGGTCTTCTAGGAGGAATCCATGTAATCCCTGTCTAAAGTTCCCAGGATAGACCAATTGGTGAATTGAACGATGTTGTGAAATTGCTCGTAGTAAGTCTATTTTCCGTGAGGGCAAAACAGGAGAGTGATCGAGCATTACAATTCCATCTATCTCTGAGAGGCTGAATGGTGGGTTTTCAGAATCAATTGTCCTATCGAGTCCTTCGATTACTCGATCTGTAACAAAGTCGGGATGGGTGCCTCCCAATTGCTCTTCCAATTCTCCAAGGACGCGAGAGAAACCTGCAATACCTGGTCCTTCCCAATCTTCTAGCCTTCCCTCGCGTGCTAAAACCGAATGTAAAGCGGCTAGAGAACGCGTCTTGTTACGATTCCATTGGAGCTCAGGTATTGGATGAATAATTGGGAATTGAAAATTAGTAGCAGCCTCGGCACAGGCGGCATTCAATATCAAACTCCAGCCGCCTGACATCGATAGAATTCTTGGCATTCGTAAATCCGCAAGAAGAGATTTTTCAAGAGAATCAATAGTATGGTGAAGTGTTCTATCTATGACCAATCCCTCATCTGCTAAGCGTTCAAGGTTCTCTCGCCTAGCCTGCTCTCCCGGATAGAGTATGAGTATGCGAGAAGGACCGCCTTCTGAGTTAGGTAATGGGTCTGTGCTCTGCCGTTTTACATGGTCCAACAACCAATCTGGGAGAGGTCCCGGATGAACCTCTTCGTTGGTAATAGAGTGTACCAGTTCCTGAGCCATCACACCACCGAGCATCTACGATGATTTGAGGGGGTTATTGAACCCGCCGATGGGTCAGGCTCAGAATTGCCCTCATTGGTGTCGGCTTCTTACTAGGGGGGCGGCGGCGAGTAGCGACAATAGGGTGGCTATGCCTACTCCGGGTAGACTATCATGGAAACTATTACCGCCTTCTTTTTCGATTTCCCAATCGATTAGTAATACGGCTTTCATATCTTCACCATCCCAAGTTTCTGGGACGTCGAGAATTACTGTTCCATTGCTCCCAGAAAGCTGGTTTGCTGCATGATTTACATGCAGATAATCTTCCAGATTATTACTTCCATCTTCAAAATTTGCTGAATCTTCTACAAAAAGAATCCATGGAGTTGTGGTCTGTGTTGGACAATCGTCAGAACAAGAAAAATCTAGATTATCATAGTTCCAAGAAAAACTCGCTCCATTTTCACTAAAAGATACTGAGAAATCGATTGTTCCGCCAGTGAACCAAGCACGATTCCCTACCTGCAATGATTGCGAATAATCGTCAACTAATGATACCCCTTTTGCTCTTGAACCGGTGTGTAGACGCTGACCATCTACTACCAAACTAGGGGCGATTCTCTCCTCTCCTGCAACTGATTTCGAAGACTCTCCATAGTGTTCTACCCACCTCTCTTCGGTACTATCAGAACCGAATGGGTCTTCTGGTTCAATCCATACTCGGTGATAGTGGATAAGAACTGCATCTACATCCTGAACTGCCTCACTCATGGCTTCCTCTGATGTTACACAGTTTACGCACCAGGTTGCTGTGTATACCTCAACTATATTCGGCAGTTCAACATAATCTGCGCTGGTGGTTGAATCGGCTGTGCCATTACCCATTGGTAAGGTGAGTCCGCCAAATGTTCCAGCATCCTGCTGACCTCTAGCATCGAGCCAAATGGTTCCAGTCTCTGCGAGAGCACCCATCGGCGCTAGTAATAGAGCGGAGAGAAAGACCGCCAGAATGCTCTTCATCGAATCGGCGAAATCATTCTGGTGATGAAGGGTTCGCTATTATTGCGTCGAAGAAAAGGCCGTAATCGTCCTTTCAATATCCTCATCGGTGATATGTAAATGAGTTACTGCTCTTACCTGTGAATCATGTATATCGATGATGTCAACACCTTGTTCAGCGAGTGATGAGACAACTGATTTAGCAGTACCTTCAGGTGTTGAAATTAGAACTATGTTTGAATGAACTGCATCTAATTCTACGGAGTAATTTGGCATTTCATTAATCGCTACTGCTAGCCTCTTTGCTCGAATGTGATCTTCAGAGAGCCGCTCCAAATTATTCTCTAGGGCATACAGTCCTCCTGCGGCGATGATTCCTGCTTGCCTCATACCCCCGCCCAGCATCTTGCGGAACCTGTGGGCTCTGTCAATGAATTCCTTACTACCAACAAGAACCGAACCTACCGGAGCGCCTAGGCCCTTAGATAGACAAATAGTCACGGTATCGAAATCTCTCACCATTCTCGCGGGATCGGTTCCTGAGGCCGCTACGGCATTGAATAGTCGGGCTCCGTCCATGTGAGCCTTGCAATCATTTTCATGAGCGACTTGACAAATCTCATCGAGTATTTCTTGTGGATAAACTGAGCCCCCGCCTAGGTTTGATGTATTCTCGACGCAAACCAGACTACAATCTGGATAATGTGATTCACTACCCTCTGCTTTACGTATCGCTGCCTTAACGTCCTTTGGTTTCATTATTCCATCTGCAGCGGGGACTAACGACATTGAACAACCTGCAAGGGAGGCATAACCGCCACCTTCGTATCGGAAAATATGTGATTTGGTATATGCGACAATCTCGTCACCAGGACGAGTATGAGTGAGTATAGCTACAGCATTACCCATTGTTCCTGAAGAGACGTAGAGTCCCGCTTCTTTACCTAGCATCTTAGCGACCCTATCTTGAAGCTGGTTCACCGTTGGGTCGTCACCCATTACATCGTCTCCAACCTCTGCAGAAGCCATCACTTCGCGCATGGATTCTGTAGGCTGGGTGACAGTATCGGACCGAAGGTCGACTCTGTCAGAGGCATACTCGCGCATAGTTCTCGCGAATCGGACTCACATTTCAAGAAAACCGAGTGTCTTGTTCAACACCTAGAGTGTCTAATTTAGTGATTCACTCTTCTTCGATCTTCTTTGGTGCGGCCTTTCTTGGCTTCGGCTTACCGGCGCCCTTAGGTCGCTTTCTGCGTCTCTTTGCGCCCTCTGGTGGCCTTCTTGCTCTCTTGGCTTTAGGAGCAGGTTTGCTCTTACCCTGTGCGATTAAGATTCCGCCTATTGCAAGCACCACTATAGCAGCACCAGCAATTGCAACTATTGGTGGTCCACCATCATCATCGCTAATACAGGAAGATTGCCCCTCTTCTGGTTGAGATTCTCCTGAAGGGCAACTTGTTTGTTGGGAAGAACCAGCGGATTCAACGAAATAATCTACACTAGCAAGAACACAACTATCCTTTCCGAATAATGGTTGGTAAGTCCCGGGTAAGCATGGAGTTTCCTCAATTGACCCGGTGGAGGATACTTTGTGTCCTGGATTGGATAACTGACAACTTGATTGGCCCGAAAGACTCTGGAAACTACCAACTTCACATTGTACTTGCTCAGTTGCACCATACTCCTCTACGAAATTTCCCCTATCTGCTTCAAGACAAGTAGATTGGCCGGTATTTGGCTGGTAAGTGCCTGGGTTACAATTCTCGACTGTCGAGGAACCTGCCTCCGCAGAATATTTTCCTGCTGGAGAATCTACACATCCTGTTTGACCTGATTCCCATTGGTATGTTCCTGGAATACATTCTGTTTGGGCTATCGCAGCATTAGTGGATACATAATTACCTGGTGATGCTTCAATACAATCAGTACTTCCAGTGGCTGGTTGATAGCTGCCTGGGATACATTCCTCCTGTTGAGAGGCTCCCTCAGAACTGACAATGTAGCCGGGATCGGCTAATTCACATGAAGCGGCTCCGGCGGAAGAGTAACTTCCAGCAAGGCAAATTTCCTGAGTTGTGGAACCCTCGCTTTCTGAGTAGTAGCCAGGACTTGCTTCGATACATTGTGAATTTGCAGCATTTTCAGTGTAGGTCCCTGCAGCACACATTTCCTGAGTGGTTGAGCCCTCTGAATCAACAAAGTATCCCGGCTCTGCTGCGATACAAGTATCGCTTCCAGGGGCCCCTTGATAGTATCCAACTTCACAAGGAATCATTGAATCTGAGCCTGGATGTGAGTAATGTCCTGCATCTACTACTAGGCAGGAAGTTTGCCCAGAATTTGGTTGATATTCGCCTGAGGAACAAGGCTCTTGGCTGGTCGCTCCAATATTATTGACATAATGTCCAGGCGAAGCTAATTTGCATTCACTGAGTCCAAACACATCTGCGTAAGTACCTACTTCACATTGTTCTTCACCAGTAGAGCCTTCTTGACTAACATGATTGCCCGGGCTGGCTTCATAGCAAGCCGCGAGACCTGATCCTGGTTGATAGGTACCTGACGGGCAAATGGTTTGATCTACTTGCCCCTCAATAGGAACATGATAACCCGGGTCGCTAGGAATGCATGAACTTTGATTTGCTAAAGGCTGGAATGTTCCAGCGATACATGGGATTTGGCTGGGGGTTCCTGGTGGTGCATAGTGCCCCGGGTCAATACCCAGGCATTCGGTCTGGGCTGAAAGTGGCTGTTGACTCCCAGCAGGGCAAGGCGTTGCAGAAAGTGAGGCATTAGTATCGACATAATATCCAGGGGGAGCATCGAGACACATAGGAGAGCCGGAATTAGGTTGGAATGTACCGGTTGGACAAGGAATTTGGAAATCTTTGTGCGGCATGTCTTGGTAGTGTCCTGGATCAGTATCTACACAACCAATTCCTGTGATGTGATAAGTCCCGGCTCGGCAGGGTGGGTCAAAAGGAGTGCTATCAAAAATCGAGGGAATCCCATCATTATCGGGATCTCTTTCGTGAATTAATGGATATTGCTGTGGACCATTGTGGGTGGAAGGGCCCAATTGTACCAGTTGTGGTGTAAAATGGTCGTCACTCGAACCTGAACCGACGCCTACTTGGTAGTGCCAGTTATCTCCCCAACAATATAACCGTGTTGTATTTGAAATTCCACATGTATTGTACTGTCCAGCACTAATACTGGTGAAATAATAACCTGAAGTCTGTACTTGTGTAGGTATTACACTCGCTGGAGTTCCTTGGCCACCACTAGCTCCGCCATCTCCTCGTTGGCCATCGAAGTTCTTTCCCCAACACCAAGTAGAATTGTCATCAAGAATTGCACAATTGTGATCATCTCCAACCTCAAGTGTAATTGCGGTTCTGTATTGAGGTAGTGACACATATCTGGCATTGTAAAATTCTGATGTAGAAGATGTGCCATCTCCGAATTCGTCATTGTCGTTATAGCCCCAACAACCTATACTACCATTGTCGAGTAGTGCACAACTATGACGGTATCCGGACCCAATTGCCACCACATCGCGCTGAGTGTGCCGTAATGTCTGAACTTTCACTGCATAAGGGACAGAATTTTGCCCTATATGCGAATGATTACCAAGTGTTCCATATTCATTTTGGCCCCAACACATTGGATTGCCATCAACAAGTGCGCAATTATGGTTTCTTCCCGAAGAAATTGCAGTCACATTACGAATTTCATTTCCGTTTTCATCGACTACGTAAACCGCTTGATACCGATCGACTGATGTATTATCTCCTATTTGCCCCCAGATATTTCTTCCCCAACAAGCAACACGTCCGCCTATGGCTCTTGCAGCACTATCTACCGGAGAGGAGGGTACTTCCTCTACGATTGCGCAAGTATGGGAAAGTCCAGCATCTATTGCACGTATTTCTATCAGACTAGAATTATTTAGACCCATTACTGGGCTGGGATATTGGATTTGTTCGGTCAGATTGGAACCTGATTCTCCGTAATCGTTGTTGCCCCAACATTTCAAACTTCCATCTGTTTCAATTGCACAATTGTGGTATCCGCCGGAACCAATTGATACTGCTAAATCAGTGCCTTCTGAGTGCCCGCCAATATAGTCTACAACCCTCGGTACTCCAGAGGATTCCCACAGGGGGGTCGAAGAGTTTCCAAGTGCGTACCAATCATTTGAACCCCAACAACGTACTGTGTTATCCGTAGTAACTGCACATACGTGGTTCATCCCAATATCAACCGAATCGTATGTGTAAATTGATCCTGATTGAGACCCCGGCCAGTTAGGAGTAGAGGTCGTACTAGTTACAAAAGATGGTTTTTCTTCTGAAAGATTGGAGGTATCCTCAGGGCTAAAACCCATTGATGCAGACATGCCAAAAAATAGGAAAATTATTGAAAAAACAATTAGTCGATTATACCCAGACACTTCCACCATAATTGCTGATTTTAATTTGATTTACTTAATCATTGGCACGGCACTTGTAGAAAGGAAAATACAGAAGGAACATTATGATGTATCTTGTGGGATTCGCTTGGCTATGACGGATGACGATAGTGGTGTGAATCAAGTTGAATCTTTCCTTTCAGACAACTGTCCACCTATGGGAATTTACGAGACCCTCTATGCATTCAGGGACACTTTTGGTAGCTTCATGGGGACAGAAGGGACTCATCCTTGGTCGCAAGGTTTTCCGCTCACAACTCCGCTAGAAAAATTCGGTGGGCCGGCACTTCCTGATAGTGTAGAAGTGACATGGGAAGATCGATTCTATCCCAAGGCTTGGGGTCATCCCGAATTGCGTGAAGCAATCGTTGACTATTACAACTCAAGATATGGATCATCTATTACTCCAGAGAACGTCATGGTCTTCGCTGGGGGAAGACCTGGGATCTACACGGTAATGGCCTTCCTAAAAGAACACATCAAGGTTAGAATTGGTAACATAGAATGGCCAGCATATCTCGACATTCTAACTCAAACCAATACCGAATACGACATTGTTCCTTTCACCAAAGAGAATAATTTCCATCCGAGTAATTCAGAATACTTTGACCGAGAAGGAGTTAGTGAAGGTACGGGATTATTACCAGTAATTTCGAATCCTCAGAATCCATCAGGTCAAACCCGTTCTGGAGAAGAGTTGCGAGAACTCATCGAGATGGCAGAAAAACCTGGCAATGGAATTCTTCTCGATGAAGCCTACGAGATGTTCCACACACCATCAGTTAGTGGAATTGAATTTGTACAAGATCTCGATAACAGCAACGTCTTCCTTGCTGGCGCTTGCACTAAAGGCTTGCAATCTCCAGGAATCAGAATCGGCTGGATTATCGCCAGCAAGACGAATATTGAGACAATGGCAAATTACTCGAGTTTTGGAATGGGTGGAGTCAGTCACCCTTCGCAACACTATGCGGTTATGCTACTAGAACCAAGTCGAGTGAAGAAGGCAAGAGCTGCTGTTGAGCAACATTACAATTGGCAACGCGAAAGGTACGGCAAGGCATTCGAAGAGATGGGGCTTGGTGTTTACACCGGTAATGGAGGATTCTACCATTGGCTTGAGTTGCCTGAAGGAATGAATAGTGATGAATTGAATAAACGCTTGTTCAAACATGGAGCTGCTATTCTCTGTGCTAAGGATTGCGAT
>DAPQ01000007.1:0-19921 GCA_002502175.1 Euryarchaeota archaeon UBA19
TTTTGGCCGATGAAAAATTGACTGGACCTTTGTTCAGAGTTAGACCATTGAATTCCTTAGCAACCGTCTACACAGATTTCTTTCGTAATACTCCACTAATTGTACAATTTATGTTCATTCACTTCGGCCTCAGGTTAGGCATGAGGATTCAACAAGTTATGGAAGGTACATTTGGTGATCCAGGCATTGATGGAATTGACTACTTCTTCTATGGTGACCGCACCTTCCTTAGTGCTATTTTCACTCTCGGGCTTAATTCAGGAGCATACCAATGTGAAACTATCCGAGGGGCGATAGCTGCGATCCCATCTGGTCAAATGGAAGCAGGAAGAAGTATCGGATTGACCTATATGGGGACAATGAAATTAGTAATAATACCACAAGCAATTCGAATTTGTATCCCACCAATCGGTAACGAAATGGTGAACTTAGTATTGAATTCTTCACTAGCGATGGTTATTGGTTATTCTGAACTTTCAAGACAAGGGAGACTGATGATTGCGACCACTTTCCAAATATTTTCGGCCTGGGGATTGGTTATGATATCTTATTTTGTAGTTACTTGGACTCTTGCCTTACTTCTTCGAAGATTGGAGGAGAAAACAAAAATCCCTGGTTTAGGAATTTCAGGAGGTGCTTGAATGAATGATGTAGTTCTCTCAATTCGTGATTTACACAAGATCTACCCTGGAGGCGTTCATGCAGTAAGAGGTGTCGACTTCGATGTTCATGAAGGAGAGTCAGTAGCGATAATTGGATCTTCGGGTTCTGGAAAATCTACTGTTCTTCGATGTATCAACAGATTGATTGAGCCCACTGATGGAGTAATCGAGCTACGAGGTGAACAAATTAACACACCTAGTGCAAATGTAAACGAGGTAAGGAGTAGAATAGGAATGGTTTTCCAGTCTTTCGAATTATTTTCTCATTTGAAAGTATTAGACAATGTAACTCTAGGTTTACGGCACGTTCGCGGAATGAATAAATCTGAGGCAGAAGAAGTGGCTTTAGATGTACTAGAGAGAGTCGATATGCTTGAGAGAATAGATGCCTACCCTGGTAATTTATCAGGCGGACAAAAACAACGTGTTGCGATTGCTAGGGCGTTAGCAATGAAGCCAGAAGTAATCCTATTTGATGAACCTACAAGCGCACTGGACCCAGAGTTGATTGGTTCTGTTTTGCAGACTATTCGTGGGTTAGCTGATGAGGGGATGACGATGGTTATTGTCACTCACGAAATTAATTTCGCTAGGGACGTTGCGGACAGAATCGTCTATTTGGATCAAGGCAAGGTAGCTGAAGAAGGTCCTTCTTCAATAATCAACCAGCCAAAGACTGAGCGCCTCCAGAGATTCCTCTCATCTATGCATGAAGATAAAATTCCAAAGGACATCGAAAATGAAATGGTAAGTACCCAAACAGACCATGGCTATATTCCGGATGGAACTGGTAATCGACCTAGGTCTTGAAGAGTCTAGATCATTCCTTGTGCAGTCATCGCTTCTGCAACCTTCAGGAAGCCAGCGATATTTGCACCCGCAACATAGTTTCCTTCAAAGCCGTATTTTGCGGCAGTCTCAGATGCTTGTTTGTGAATATTCACCATTATCGCTTCGAGCCGTGAATCTACCTCTTCACGAGTCCAGGAAAGTCGAAGTGAGTTTTGGCTCATCTCCAACCCAGAAGTTGCTACACCACCAGCGTTGCTAGCCTTACCTGGAGCAAATAAAATCCCATTCTTGTGGAACACTTCAACCGCTTCTGGAGTACAAGGCATATTCGCGCCTTCAGCGACAGCGATGACATTGTTGTCAACTAGCATTTGGGCTTCCTCGCCATTAACCTCGTTTTGAGTTGCGCAAGGTAGAGCGATGTCGACATCAACCCCCCATAGGCCATTAAGAGCGGGTTCGGGTTCAGAAGGATTGTAGGTCACTCCTTCGAAATTATCTGCGTATTCCTTAATTCGGCCTCTACGGTTGTTCTTCAAGTCCATTATCCAAGCTAATTTTTCTCTATCAATTCCAGATGGGTCATGAATCCAACCTGAGGAATCAGACATAGTGACGGGAATTCCTCCAAGATCGAGTACCTTTTCGACTGCAAATTGAGCAACATTCCCACTTCCGCTAATCGAAACTTTTGCTCCCTCAAAGGACTTGCCTTGGGTAGCCAACATTTCCCTAGCGAAATATACTGTGCCGTAGCCAGTGGCTTCCGGTCGAATTAGAGAACCACCGTATGCGAGACCTTTGCCAGTTAGAACTCCTGTGAATTCGTTTTGCAATTTCTTGTACATACCGAATAGATAACCAATTTCTCGACCGCCTACTCCAATATCCCCGGCAGGAACGTCACAGTCTGCACCAATATGTCTCCACAACTCAATCATGAAAGACTGGCAAAAGCGCATTACTTCTTGGTCAGACTTACCCTTTGGGTCAAAGTCTGAACCACCCTTACCTCCCCCCATTGGAAGTTGAGTAAGGCTGTTTTTGAAAACCTGTTCAAAGGCTAGGAATTTTAGAATTGATTGATTGACTGAGGGATGGAACCTTAGTCCACCTTTGTATGGCCCAATAGCGCTATTCATTTGGATTCTAAATCCACGATTTACCTGTAGTTCACCATTATCGTCGTACCAAGGCACCCTGAATTGAATAATTCTTTCAGCCTCTACTACAGATCTTACAACTGGTAAATATTCAGGGTGTTGCTGAATAACAGGGCCAAGACTCTCCAATACCTCCTCAACCGCTTGATGGAACTCTGGTTGATCAGGATCTCTTGCAATTACGCTATCATATACTTCTTTCATCGTCTTATCCATTTGGTTCACCGACGTTTGTATCCGATTCTCAAGTGCGACACCGGACGCTTCGGCGACCGGAGGTCCCCTTTTCAATGGTATGCCTGAATATACTGTTCAGACTGCCCCGTAGGGGCAGTGCTGAAATTAACCAAAGAGATTTCTTTCAGCCAATTCAGCAACCGTTTTCTCATAGCCTGAGAGAGTCATTACGTAAACCACGGCTTGACTAACTTGCCTCTTTTTTAGTGCATCAGCGATTGGAGTGTGCTCACTCATTTTTCGAGTCTTACCATCATCTCCGATAATTCGAATATCAACCGCATCCATTCTAGGCTCAGATAACAAGAGTTTGACGCTGGGCACATCTATTGCAACATATCCTGGTTCGAGGCCTGCTCTATGCGCTAGATCATCCTCAACTTCTCTTCTCTTCTTCGAACTATTGGCGATTTCAACTAATCGTTCAATTTGTGATTCGGATAAATCGCCCTGTCTTCTACTAGTGGCAACCTTAAGCATCTGACGATATTTTAGTCGACGCATCATATCTCTAGAGTAATCACCCGCCTCGTAAAGTGCTTGCCAAATCTCGGCATCGACACTCCTCTGCATATCTTTTGGCTCAGGTAGCGAATCCTCTGAACGCTCCACGGCTCTACTAAGCATAACTTCCGTAACTCTTGTTACTCGGTGGAAATACACTGCACTATACATCAAACCTCTAGCAAGTAACATCCCTTCAAGAGAGGCAAGTCCCCCCTCTTCTACGGCTATGTCCCCTCCATGCCTTCTAAGACATGAAATCAATCGATGATGATCCACGATTCCGTGCTTAACTCCTGTAAAATGAGAATCCCGTAGTAGGTAATCCATCTGATCGCAATCTACTGGGCCGTGAACCAAATGACCGAGGGTTTTGTCCTCAGTCACCAAGTCTTCCTTGCCATCAGTCCAGGATAGTAGGGTTCTCTCGGAGCCTTTTGCATCCGGACCTCGGATTAAACTTGCAACATCTTCGGGTTCAATATTGTAAGATTCTAGAATATCAGGGATTCTTTTCCTATTTTCGATACTAGACTCTTCTCCTTCTCGTAAAACATCGTATTCCCCAAGAATTATTCCTTCGGTAATTGACATGTGATCGAGCCCTCCCCTCTCATGCAAAATATGTTCTAGGGTGTGAGAATATGGTCCATGACCGACATCGTGTAACATGCCAGCAACTTGCACCAAGGTCTTTTCAGATTCGTCTAAGAACATTGCATCCGCCATCATCCCACCTACGTGTGAGACACCAAGCGAATGTTCGAAACGTGTATGGTGAGCTCCAGGAAATACAAGATGGGCAAGGCCCAATTGTTTGATGTGACTTAGTTTGTTCATCTCTGGAGTAGAGAGCAATTCTTCTCTGACTCCATCAAGGGAAATCTGCCCATGTATCGTGTCGTTGATGACCTTCATGACACACCCTGCACGATTCCGAGATAACCACCCCCCTTCAACTGAACTGAGACGGATGGATGGTCAAAGACTGAGAGAATTGGAGAATATCGGTGTAATTTTACGCTATTTGTATTTCAATTGTATTACATTTGCAATACGTTTAATACCCTAAGGCTTTCTCACAGGCTTAGGAGGAAGGTGGAGTGGCAGGCCAAAGCCCTATGATTTCGTTAAGAATTCCAGAAGACTACTTGCTCGAACTTGAGCGCAGGGTTGGATTCGATGGGATGAGAAACAAGTCTGATGTTATTCGAGAAGCCATTAGGAGACACTTGGCAACACCTGCTTTTTCCTCCGGCACCCGTATCGAGGTAGAATTGGGGCCTGATCTGAGTGTTCGCTTGGACGACTTTTGTCGAATCCATGGAGAACAACCAGACGTCGTCCTAAGATATGCAGCGCGCGAACACATTGGCCGCTCCTCTACTGACGATGCAACAGTCGACGCGGTGCTAAGTAAGCGCCTGGAAGAGCTTCGTGCTCGATTTGACGATTCGACTGAACAATGAGGTGAGAGACATGGGTGAGAATGGGATGCACTCAAACTCCGCGGGGGGGCGGCAAAGTCGCCCCTCCGCACACACTTCTAATCGAGCAATCCTTACTGTAGGATTCAATGGTCTTCGAAAGAGGGCAAAACTATCCAATGCAGTGGGTTACTCGCCCTCTGATGCCCCTCGACACGAGCGGCCTGACCTTTCAACACGTAGCAGACATCACGATCTAGAGAATCGTGAAAATTGAAATTCAACACACACCGTCCCGCCCAATTCGGGCGGGGCACACCTAATTTCCCTGATTCATCAGGCTGATCTTTTCTTAGAATACTGGTTTAATCTTCAAATTGCAACAAATCGTTTGCATCTGATTTAGTTCAAATTACACCCTAGATAGAGCCAATCTTCTTGGGCGGCCTATCGGCAGGTGGGAAACCATGGCCGCGAAAGTAGTCGATTCTTCGGCGAGGTACTTCGCCCACCCCGAAGTTAGAGAATCTCAGTCGGACATGATTACCGATGGGATTGAGGCACTATTGTGTGAGGGGACTTTGCTGGCCTCGGCCCCCACTGGAATAGGGAAAACCGCGGCCTCATTAGCCAGTGCGATTGACGTAGTGAGATCTTCCTCAGACAATCTGAAAATATTATTCCTAACAGGCCGTCAATCGCAGCATAGGATAGTTGTAGACACTGTTCAGAAAATTAACCAGAAACTTGGCACAACCGAGCCTTCGATTAGATTGGTAGATCTAATCGGTCGCGAAGGTATGTGTCGCAATGTCGATAGAATGAGTGGTAAATGCGACTGCGAAGATGATTTGGACGGCTCGATGAGAGATGAATTGAGAGCTGATATGCAAGCGAACATTCTGCGAAGGCCCACTCACGTTGATGATTTAATTCGGAATAGCAGACGAGTTAATCTATGCCCTTGGGCAACGGCTAGAGAGACCGTGAAGAATTGCGATATATTGGTTTGTGATTACAATCACGTTTTTATCGATAGTGTTAGAGAGGCATCGTTAGCATCTATGGGAGTAGATATTGAAAATACCATTCTCATTGTGGACGAAGCACACAATTTACCAGATAGAGTTCGTAATGGTATGGAACGTCGAATAATCTCCAACACCTTTCGAGATGCACGATTTGAGGTACAAGAACACTTAGAAACAGCGATTGAATTGGCGGCGTCAAAAGGAGAAGATGTAGAATTAGACGAAATGGAATGGGCTGAAAGGTCACTAAAACGGCTTCAGTCTCAGATGCCAACTTGGTTCTCTGCAAGGGAAAAAGAATTAGCTCGATCAGATGAGGAAGATATGCAAATAGAGACTGGAAATCTACTAGAAGAGATGGATACTATCCTTAACGAAACACTCGAAGAAAGCCCCAAGGGAAGATTCTCTAGTCTTCATAGACTAGTTGCACAACTTTACTCCGTTCGTGTAGATTTAGAAAATGAAGACGATGATGAAAGAGAAACTAGTAGTGAAAGGTTAGCCGCCTTCATCACCACTTGTGGTCAATATGAAGGCTCTTCTGCCCTTGTATTGGTTTTTGACAAATTGCTTGATGAGCCCAGAGTGAGATCTTTTCTGCTCGACCCAGGTGTAGTTTCCGGGCCTCTTTTCGCTTCTTGCCGTGGCTCTATACTAATGTCAGGAACATTGTTTCCAGCTGAAATGTATAGAGATTTATTGCGGCTACCAGAAACTGAAGAAAGGAAATTTTTCGCTAAGGATTATGATTCACCATTCTTGTCGGAAAGAAGGCCGGTTTTAGTTGCCCAAAATACCACTTCAAGATATACCGAACGTGGAGAAACCAATACGAACAATATTCGTGACCATGTGATAGAGGTTTTACGTAATACGCCGGGGCATGTTGCGTTATTTGCGCAAAGTTATGCAATGTTGGATATGGTATTGGACGATTACCGCTGGATTCCTTGGGGCATCCAAATAGAGAAGGAGAATTCCCGAATGAGTAAGCGGCAAGTCGGCGAAATGGTTGAGAATCTATATCGTAAACGTAGAACTAATGACAGAATCATGCTGTGTGGAGTACTGTCAGGTAAATTGGCAGAAGGTGTTGATTATCCTGAAAATATACTAGATGCAGTAATTTGTATTGGACTCCCTGTGCCTCCGCCAAGTGCACGACAGAAAGCATTGACAGAATATTGTCAAGATAAATTCGGAATTAACGCTGCAAGAAGATACTCCAGCCATCAACCAGCGGTAAACAGTGTACTACAAGCGATTGGGCGGCCAATAAGGAAAGCCGAGGATAGAGCACTTGTAGTAATCCTAGAAAAACGAATTCGGGAAAAACCATACAGATTTTGTATTCCTACAAACCTAATGGTGATGAGAAGCCAAGATGCCGAGAGAACTGGTCGTCTTGCCAAGAGGTTTTTCCAACGCTTTCCTGAACCGGCTATAGAGTGAGATTCAGTCAATGGATTCATCAAAGTCGGATTCTTCGCGAGGTTGAGTGACTATGTGGCGGAAGGTCGAAGTTGTAGGTTCCGAGACCCTTGGTGAAGAACTAGATGATGATCTGGATAGAGGATTGGATATAGACGCTGAAACCATGCATCAACGGTTTTTGGCAGACCTTCCACATCTTGAATCGGCAAAAAATAATCATAACGAGGTATTGACACAGATTTCTGGTAGAATAGATGAGTCAAAGACCAATTCTAGGTCATTGGATTCAGATAGTGTTGCCTTTGATGAATTAGATAGAGAGGCCGCAAAAGCGGGATTTGACATCCATTTAGATATGGACTCTCTAACTGAACTTTCGGTAACTACGTCAATAGACGATGGTAGAAGATTAGTCCGAGTGATTGCTCCTGAACGCTTCGGAGGGATGATTCGCACTCTTTCTGTTCCAGCGTCAATGGATGTTGAGTCGGCAATTATTTCAGATGGAGTTCTTCATCTGAATTTTGATTGATCAGACGACTGCTTCACTAAGATCGAATGAATCTCTCTCTGGTACGTCTTGTAATTCATCAATTTCTTGCAATACCATCGTTAGTGCATGCTGAGCGTTTTGTCTATGGCCATCTCCCAACTTGTGAGATGAATATCTGGCCTCCTCGAAAATTCGGTCTAATGCCACAAGAGCTTCTTCACTAATCGGTAGGGCTTTTCTGATTGCCATTTCAAATTCCCTTACAGTTTCAAAGTCACGGCGAAGGAATCCATTTCTCATCAGTATATTGCATAGGCTTTCATAACAACCGAATATAGCCTCTCGGATTTCGTCTCCAGCGGCTAGTAACTCTGCTGTATAACTGAAAATTCCAGCCATTTCATCAATAGCTGCTAAACGGCGTTTTCTGAGAGACAAACCTAATCCGACTAGAGTTCCTAAAATCAAGATTATTCCAATTATTGCGATAATTTGCCAGAATGTGAAGAGAGGTGCTGGATCTTCGTAAGTCATCTCGATACCGGAATAATCATTGTTCAACCACAAACGATCATTTGGACTGATTAATTGAGAATCGGTTTGGAAAATTAATGACAATTGACCCCACTTATCTTGATCGTAGAAAGCAGGTTGGTTTTGTATCGTGAAATCATAATCCATAATGCCATTTGAGTCGGTGAGTTTGACATTTTGGAAATGTATCACAGATTTATTGACCAGTCTAGCGACAATGGAGATACCCTCAACGGGAAGGCCCGTATCATTAGCAACAACTGTAACAGTACCATTTATTCTCCTCTGGTTTTCCTTGATATGATGGCTATCCGGTGTAAATGTAAATGTCACAGGAACTCGGATGTTGACTATATGCTCAATATCTACACCATTCAGGAATCTATCAGCATCAGGGAGTGCGGATATTGTGAGCGATAACTCTCCAGGAGGCATCGTTGAGCGAGCTGGAGAGATTAGTTCGAAGTGGCCTGTGGATTCATCCCAAACTAGGGTTGAAGGTTCGGCTAAACCGTTCCAAAGTAAGACCACTTCCATACCCTCAATGACGTTGCTTTCCCCACCAACTTCGACAATCCTTGCAACCAATTTAATTTCCTTAGATTCATCTGAACGAATTATCAGATCGGTTTCCCAAAGAACTTCAATCTGGATATCTGCCTTTGCATAAACCGTCATGTTATACTCAACTGGAAGGTAGAATGTCTGGCCCTCAAAGGTGAATCTAATATCATGCCCACCTCTTGCAATTAGGTAGCCAATTGAATAGTCGAATTCGAAAACTCCATCATTGCCAGTAGTAATTCGGTTGATTTCTACACCATCGAGTGAGATTATAATTTCTCGACCAGAAAGACCGGGTGCCCCTGCAGTATCTGAGTCAAATAATCGACCTGTGAAGTTCCATTGTTCTCCTCTAGTAACCGACACATCATCTACCTGCAAATTAATCGCAGTGTGGTAAGCAATCGTCAGATTGGCATCTACGCTTCCCGGTCTGTAGTAGCCTTGTGCAGGTGCATTCACAGTTATCGTATGGAAGCCGATGTCCAAGAAGTCTGAGACCACCCAATTGAAAGACCAATCTCCATTTTCTCGGCTTGTTGTGATGCCCACTAAAGTTCCGTCAATGAAAATCTCAAGTGAATGATTTGCCAACCCTCCATCTGGAAGATTATCCCTAACCGTTCCCGTTAATCTCATTTCATCCCCTACGGCATAAGCACTTGGAGGATCTATCGAAATGATGGTCGGTGCGTATACTGTGAATACTGTAGTTGAATTAGAAGGTAGTATGAACTCTTCACCTTGGAAAATTATCTTCACCAAGCGAGGTCCTAGGGGCATATCTGGAGGGATTGGTAGATATACGCTGAATGTGCCATTTTCCTCTACTTGTAGGCCAGTTAAGAATTGGTCATTCATAGTGACTTCTAGATATCTATCTCCGAGTGTACGACCAGCTCCATCGGTAAGCATTCCCTCAATCAGGAGTAGTTGGTTCCTATCCACCTCGCCAGGAGGGGTCGTAAGAACGACTTGAGATGTTTGTGTGACATTGAATCCGACTGTGGTGGCAGAAGGCAGGTAAAATTCAGGGTTCAAGGAATCTCCTTGACCCATAGGGTCAACCCAAGTAAATCCTCCAAGGAATTTCGCTGTAACTGTATGAGCACCGTAATCCATGTCTAATGGTAAATCATAGGTAACTCTCCATTGCCCTGTGGAAGCATTAGAAACTGTTGTGTAGGCTGAACCTACATCAACTCCATCTATCCAAATATGGATTACTCCACCTGAAATTAGACCGTTGTCCGTCAATAATTGGCCATGTTCATCTAGAAGTGTGCCAGTGAAGGTAATGTTTTCTCCAGCAATCATAGATCCAGTTAATTCTGTGAATTCGATTACAGTTGGTGCCAAAACAATTACTCGAGACCAAGTGGAATCTCCAATCAATCCTGTAGTTCCATTTATTCCAGAGAATTCTGCTGAAATTAACATAGAGCCTTGGGTTCTTTGAGAGTCTACTGGAATAATCAACGTTGCTCGACCAGTTGAATCAGTTGTTACAGATTGAATAAATGAACCATCAACTAGGATGTCTATCTCGGCATTTTCGACCAATTGACCAGCATTATCTATGATTGAAAGATTAACACTAACATCATCGCCTCTAACAACTCTTCTATCAGGATCTAGGTCAGCGGGATCTAATATTGAGATTAGGGAGTAACCTCTACTGTCAAAAGTACCTGTATCACTACTAGAACCGTAATAATTGACGGTTGGAGTGTAGCTTGCTGTGATATTATGAGTGCCTCTTGGGAAGGATAGACCGAGGGTAATTACTGCACTCCAAGTACCATTTGGATTCACTACACCACCCGTGGCTTGGAATCCAGAATCGGTGCCATCGATTGAGAATGTTAGTGACGAAGGTAGGGCTGCCCCTGTTCTATCCATTATTCCTGTACCATTGCTGGAAAGTAAAGTTCCACTAACATTGAAAGATTCGCCGGCAACTGGGTTATCGGTTACTGTTGAAATTGTTAGATTAGTAGGTGAACGAACGAAAATTTGGTTCATTACAGTAGTAGTTGAGTGGAGAGTTGATGAGCCATTGAAATATAGTGTAATTCCAATTAATCCAAGTGGATGAGAATGTGGAACATCGAATGTGAAATTTACTAATCCTTGACCATTAGTTACTCCCTCAGTCAACCATGTATCGTGGAACTTAGCCGCAACCTGCATATCTCCAACTGGAAGGTCATTATCCGAAAATTCAGTCAATCGAGCACCGAAGGTAATCGATGTACCCCGATCAACAACCGTCTGGATTATTGGATTCCTATCTGTGAATCGAGTAACTCCCTTTACGAGAATTGAGGCATTACCCGTACCTGTAAGATAGAATGGAGAACTTCCTTCAATTACGCTCACGACTACAGTCTTGGTACCACTTGAAACTCCATCTCCGAATGGGTCTGTTGGAACTGATACCGAGAACGAACCATTGTTTGTTGTTGTATGACTGGACACTAAAGTTTCACTTGAATCATTTAGGAAGAAGACCTCTACGGCCATTGGTCCACTAACACTTCTATTTCCATCGAATCCATCCAAAACTTGACCAGAAAGTGTAAATGATTGGCCCGCAGTTACTTCTTGTGGTATTGAGATAATTTCGACCTGACTGTCTACCTGCACTGTTAAATTCGCAAATGTGTCATTACCAATCCAGCGCCCTGCATCGGCGTCTGTTAGGTTATCTGTTAGATCGTCAGCGGCATGTACACGAAGGTCGTAGAACCCTGGGGTTGTATCTTCTAGAATAGTAGGATTAAATCTTGCAACACCATCGATATCTGTTGTTGCTGAGTCAATAATTACCTGATTTGGACCACCCCAATCGAAGTATAAGTCAACACCCACATCTGACACCACAGAATCATCTGCGATATCTGTAATTGTAGCATTTAGAATAAGCGTAGTACCAGCAATGACGATAATTGATTGGGGTTCAGCATCCACCACAAACTCGCTTTGAAGACCAGCCAAAACTCTTGTTTGTACAAGAGTAGTATAGAACGGGCCAAGTACCTCAGCATTTGTTGAGAAGTCTAGAACAAAGCGTAGGAAGTAAGCACTAGAACGAACATCTGTAGGCATTGTAAATGAGTAGTTGTAGGCACCTGTTGTCTCATTAATCCAGCCACTGGCGAGTGTACGAATTACTGGAGGAGCGGGGCTTCCGTCGGGACTTGGTGGTAAATCAGATGGAATCTCTAATTGAATAACGATTGAAGAGTTATTTCCTGTAATCGGAGTCAGGTGGAAAATATCCTGAGCTACACCCGAGACCCATGTCACTGTACCTCTATCTGTCCACTCGGAACCCAAAGTGACTGTTACATTGGCTCTGCCTTGTATCCTAATTGTATCGAGTACTGAACCAGGCCTTAGCCAAGTCGAACCAGTGTAGTTAAGTTGCCAAAGGTAATCTCCTGCAAACATACTTGAGTTTGGAACCCATACTACATTGAAACTACCAGATTCAGGGTCGGTAATATTGAACACTTCAGTGCCGTTGAAATCTACGCTGTATAGTCCGGGGAAGTCGGCAACAGAAGTTCCTGTGTGATCGGATAATTGAACACCAACCAAGGCTTCAGTACCCCTCTCGGTAGGAATTAATTGATACTCAAATTCCACATAGGACCTGATACCAAATGTAGACAAGAAGGATTCCTCATCAGTTGCGAATAATTCGTCTGCGGAATAAATGAATTTGACTTCAACAAGACCTGCAGGGATTGGTACAGAGGATTCATTGAAATCCCATTCGATAGAAAATTGACCGGGTGTTGTTGTCCAATTGCTAGAATTAAGTTGCCAAGTTGCAAGGTCTGTGTAGGGGCCGTTTGTTCCTGCTCTTCGCATTTGGAAAGTAAGTGAACCATTCAAAGGCTCGGGGGATGGCCCTCTACTAACCGCGGTACCATTAATGAAAACTAATTGATTGATATCTAAGATACTGTTGTTTGCATCGCTACCCTCCAAAGAAATGGTTAGATTTGGAGAAGGTGTAATGTTGAAGTTAAAGTCGATCGCGTTTGGCCTTAGATGATATTCTGGATTGCTGGCATTGTTCAAATCTGTTTGATGCCAGCCTAAGAATGCCAAACTAGCATTGATTAAACCTAGAGGTTCATTTTCTGAAATCGGCACAGTGAACTCAAAATATCCTCCCGAACCAACATCCGAAATTAGGTTAACATCTCCATCCTCGATTGTTGTGTAATTAAGAAGAACTTGTAGAGTATCCAACATGGCTGGGTCTGTAAGTGGAAGATTAGCCCAAGCCATGTTTCCAGTAACTGTTGAATTAACCCCTACACCCAACATAGGTTGCTCCGCAGGCACCGGACTACTGATTGACAGATTTACATCGTCTGTTATGTTAATTGACCACGGGAAAGTAACACTCTGAACTCCAACGTATCCTTGTTTTTGAGTCAATATTACCAGAGAACCAAAACCGGGCTTAATCATCTCAGAAGGTGAACCATTGAATGAAAAGAATCCTTCAGAGTTAGTGGTTGAAGTTCCGATTAGTCTACTAGCCATTGCTGCGCTTCCGGGTACATTTGCAGTCTCATTATCAGGCACCAAGTATAGTTCCAGATTAATTCCCTCTATACTTGAGGAGTTGCTAACGAATTGTAATGTACCATTGAGAGAAATGTTACCGGAGGAGTAATCTCTCTCCAAAGAATTAGGAGCCCAAATTTCATCCACTACTTCTACAACTGAAACCTCCGGGCAAGCTTCGAATGGAATCCAACCAAGATCTAATTCACCTTGATTTGCATTTGTCTGAAGGTGAACTTCAACCCACCAGGAGAAATCATTTCCATAAACTTCGAATCCATTGTCGACCCAAGTTCCACCAGAAAATCCTGTGACTTTTCTGGTTGGTAATCCTATACTTCTTAACATAGCAGCAAACACAGTGGCAAACTCATCGCAATCACCTTCATGCGCTTCCTCCAGAATCCATACTGAGGTGTCATCGAGAGAACTCACAATGCCCGAATCGCTACGATTCAAATTTGAACCAGCATGATTTCTAAGGAAAGTGGTAGTATTGTTTCCATTAATTAGGAATTGCTGTATGGCCTCAATCTGATCCCAGGCAGAGGTCCAACCACTTTCATTTAGGACGGCTTGTGTGATTGTTGTAACGTTGCTAAATCCTCTGTAATCAGTGGCATACGTACTATTTTGGAATGCGGTAGTATTGTCTCTAATAGCGTCTGTGAAAATGACTTGTGGAGTTGTAACGTAGAGTTGATTGACAATTGATGAGTCGATTAAAACATCTCTTGTATAATTTGAGAAATTCAAGCCTGCGGCCACATCACTCCAACCTGTGTAATTTACTGCATTATGCGGTGCAATCAACTCATCTCCAGGATTTAATATTCCATTGTTACTGAATGAAATTTGCCAGGAATGTAAAGCCGAATTGTCCCAAAAGTCGGGGTGTGCAACGCCCTGAGTTGTTGACCATGTTGGGAACATTGGCGTATATCCAATTAGACTAGTATTGACCCCCCAAGAGGCACCTGTGTAGGAATCATATGTGTGCCAGCGCCAATAATGAGTTATGTTGTAATCAATCCCAGCGGTTGTATTCTCAGCGAAGAAGTATAGCATATTTGTAGAAATATCATCCGTCGGATCCCAAGGATCGAACAATGAATCTGCACAACCATTATCCCAATACTCTGGTAAACATTCTTGACCGTCAGGAATTCCTCCGCCGTCTGTATCTGGATCTAACCAATCCGTGCCTATTTCTTGTTCAATTGTGTCAGGAATTCCATCGCCATCTGTGTCCAATGGGTTCAAGTCGTCATCTGGATTATTCTGAGGGTTGGTTCCGTCGAGATATTCTTGGTAGTCTATTACACCCCCATTATCGGTATCGGAATTATTCCATAGGGTGGTGTAATTATCAAGCGACATATTTCCATTTTCAATACCATATATCAATGGACAACCAGTAGTATTTTCGAAGTAATTATTCAGGCCGTCTCCATCAGAATCAGCCAAATTACTGCAAGGTTCAAGTGGATCAGTTGCATTAATCACCTCATCAAGGTCATTGACTCCGTCACCGTCTGAATCGGTTAGTGTAGGTAATGATTCAAAGCCCCAAGAACCCAATGACTCTTCCCAATCTGCTAAACCATCTCCATCTGTATCTAGATAATCATCATCACAATGCTGTTCATTGGCTGAACCTAAGGATGCATCCCAACACCAAGAGCCATTGAGCACGACAACATATAGAGCGTCAGAAGGCATAGTGATTGAAACTGAGCGTAAGATATTACCATCGATTGAAGAATATTGGAATGGTGTTCTGTTTCCTGTCGCAGATTCAAAATAAGCCATTGGAGCCCCATTTTGACGCCAATCAAGCGGAGTTGGGTCTAATTTGCTAGTATTATTTACCGTTATAGAAAAATCAACAGGAACCCACGTAATCACATCAAGATATAATTCGTAAGTGGAGGTACATGGGTCTGTAGCATGGGCGGGTGAAAGTTCCGTACCATCATCAATGCCACCACCATCTGTGTCAGCGACATTCCATAGTGTACAGGTGGCATTTTCTTCCCAATTTTGTATTCCATCCCCATCAAAATCCCCAGAATCTTCTATCCTAGTGGGGTCGGTTTCGTTAGCGTCAACTACTCCATTGAAATTCGTATCTTCTTCTCCATCATCAAATTGGTCGCCATCGGTATTATTGTTCCTAGGGTCAGAAGCTTGTGGAGGATTTCCGTATGATCCATTGACCTCAACACCATCTGAAATTCCGTCCCCATCAGTGTCGACTGCTGTGGGGTCTGTAAGAAGGACTAATGCTTCGTATGAATCGTTTAGTCCATCTCCATCGGTATCATTATTGTTAGGATCGGTGTAAGTAATTCCATCGACTTCAGCTGTAAATAAAGAACAAGGAGGAGAACCAGGTCCAAGACCTAAAACAGGATTACAAGGGGATTCAGTATTGGTCCGATTATCAGGACCGGGCCTCCAATATTGAGTTGGAGGATTTGTTGTGCCATTCCTTGTGTCCCAAGCAGGATTGACGTATTCGTAGAGATTGATTAAACCATCACCATCAGGGTCCCCATTAGTACCATCGTCACCGGAATTTGAGGTAGGATCGAGGTTGTTGGCAACCTCCCAACCATCAGGCATTCCATCGCCATCTGTATCCCAGCCATCAGGGTCTTCATCGGTTAAATTATCACCATCATCATCGTTGCTTGAACAATCGGCATCACCGTCATTGTCGCCATCCCAACTGTCGACCATTCCATCATGGTCATCGTCGAATGTGTTGAAACAAATATTACCCATTGGGTCTTCATCGGCACCATCAGAGTTCAATCCTTGAATCAACTGCATAGCACTCTCTTCATCCCAATTGCTTACTGGAACTGTGCCATTCCACCAAACTCCATTATCGAGCTTATTGGGCGTAGTTGCCGAATCCCAATTAGCGGGTATTCCGTATTGGTATTCATTGAGATTAGTTAGTGAGTCTCCATCCGGATCTCCGGTTGACCCATTGATTCCGGAAGCTGAAAGTGGGTCGAGTCCATACTGCCATTCCCAGCCATCTGGTAAACCATCCCCATCGGAATCCCAATCTTGTGGTTGGGTGTTGATGTAGTACTCCAATCCATATGGGAGGCCGTCTCCATCAGCGTCTGTTGACCCCATGGCCTCCCAGGTTGCGAATTCAATTGCTGAGTAAGAAGTTAGCAACATGAGAAGTGTGAATAGAACCGCCGAACGTTCCTTTCTACGAGCGATTACAAGATTATTCTGACTCGAGTTGCCGAACATCATGTACACCCTCTACCGCCTACGGCGGTTCATACGGGTCTTAAGCGGAATGGAGCGTCGTTCGGACGATGATTAGGGGTCAACTCATACGAGTTCTATATCATCGTCGTCATAAACCATCTCTTCCTCTTCCTCTTCCTCAACGATTGGAGTTTCTGAATCTTCCTCAGAGTCGACATCTGAATCGTCATTTTCAGCCTCTTTCATAGCCTCAATTAGAGCCAAATGGGCTGCCCATTTTCTGCGATTCATTCGGCTTTGGACGCCCGCAAAAATTAGCAAAATCGCAACTACCATTACAATTAATGTAGATGCACGAGGATTGGTTACCTCATTTATTAGACGTTCAAAAATACCATCAATTCCCACCACCATATTGAGATTCTTTTCGGCTGTGAATTCATCAGGCCAGCTCTGCTCAGTGTCGTGAGGTTCTGCTGTTATCGTAATCTTCGCTGTATCGCCGTTATTTGCAGAGGATGGAACAGAGACTTCTAGTGTGAAGGTCACCTCTTCAAACGCGTCCAATTCAATTAACCTTGAACTTGTGGGACCTCCTATGTCTACATTCCATCCAGACGCGCCTTGTACTTCGGCATCAAGTAGAACAATTAGTGGGCTGTTACCTTTGTTTCGAACCTCAAATTGGAAGGAATAAAGACCACCGGGTGCGAGTTTTCGGTTTGAGGTGACTTGTACAATTGAAAGGTCGGGTTCATCTGCATCAACTTCGAATACCATTGGCAAATCGAAATATCTTGGATTTGAATCTGATGTATCCTCTCTTATTCTTAGGTAAACAGTGTGGTTACCAACGATGACTTGGTCGGTTAGAGTGACTACTACAAACACCTCTGTGAAGTCACCAGGACCTAGAGATACCTGAGGTACAGCTGAACCATTTTGATCCAAAATTCTGTATTCCCATTGGCCATAAGCCGCCAATCTATCGGTATTCTCTGGAAGGCTTGCTGGATTGATTATCTGCCATTGAGTAGCGGATTCTCCGCTCGTCATACTATTCGTTATGCGGGCACGTAGATTCACTTCGGGGTCGTTAAGTGTAGAACAAAGGGACACTTGGATGTGGCCTAATGGAGTGCCATCGCAATCTTGAGATACTTCTGCTCGAATACCGAATGTTCTCTGAATTGTAAACTCAACCGTAGTCCTGAGGGAGGCATTTCCACTGCTTATTACCTCAATCTCAATCATCCCGATATCTGGGTCCTCTCGGTCTGTTGAAGGTTTTACATTGAAACGAAGAATCTGAGTTGAATGCCTCTCTAGTGGTGGTATATGGAAAGTTCCATCTCCATCATCTTCTAGGATTCTTTCACCTGTATCGTTGTCGTAAATCTGGATAATTGACTTAGAACGCTTTAGAATATCTACTCTGAAATTATCTGTGTCGAATCCTGTGTTGAAAATCTCTAGTAAGAAGGTATTGAATTGGTTGTCCTCAACATATCTTGGTATTGTTGGGTCGATATCACCTGGGCGGCTAGAGTTAGCAATTGGTATGTCGTGATCTTCGTTCCATATCGAAACATCTGGAGGCTGATAGACTTCCAGCTTTTCTAAATCGAGGGTAAGGAGGTCTTGATGGACGACGGTTTGAACACCTTCTATCGTGGCTTCAGCGACTGCTCTAATCTCAATTTTATCCGGTGTTCCTGTTAAATCATCAGGGGCCGTTATGGTAAGTATCGGATTCAGAATGTCACCACCTGAATTCAGGGTGTAACCACCTGGTGAATCGAACTCAACAAGCCATGAACTACCTAGGTTAGTAAGCAACTCAAGCTCTACAGTCATTGATTTGGTAGAATCTCCTCTGTGGACTAATTGAAGTGGCACCGGAGTTGTTTCATCGGGGGCAACATATTCGACAGTTCTGTCTTCTCGGTGGTTAATCGCTACACCCCATTGTTTCATTTCAACAGGTTCATGCTCAACAAGGAATGCGTTACCTTGAACGTCAGTAATTTCCAATTCAACAGTGTATTCTCCTGAAGGAAGACCACTTGGATAAGTCCACGTGTAGGTGCCGAAAATACCCTGACTAGTGTCCCTAATACCATCATCATCTGATGAAATCTCATGGTCTATGCGGTAATTTCCATTTGGATCCCGCATCAGTAATTTCACAGAATCCATGTCTTCTCTACCAAAGGCGCTCTTCACATCAAAGGAGAATTGCATTGTTCGATCGGCCAATACGTCATTCGGATACCATTCTAATTCTACTCCGTCTGCGAGTTCGGCACCATCTCTTTGGAGTATGACTTCACTGTCAGCAATGGCGTTAGTTTCTACTTCCATCTGGGAATATCGATTGCTTTCTCCATCAATCTCGTTCCATGCCACCTCTGCTTCACAACTACTTCCAAATGGGCCGCCTGAACTTTCACATCCAGACATTTCAGCAGAGACCTCAACTGTTAATTCATTACCATCTTGGATAACAAAACTATCTCCGCCGTCCAATATGACTTCGAATAGTTCATGATCGAAGTTGCAAGAGTTAGTTATCCCTGGATTACATGCGTCTGTTTCCCAAGACTCGGAGCCAACGGTATTGCCATTTGCACTAATCACAATATCCCAGGTGACCTGGGAGTTGCTAGGTCCCTGAGCGCGGAGGAAAAATTGCACTGGAATGTAAAATTGACCGCTGGACGATCCATGTTTTGGTCGGCCGGTAATTTCGAGGGAACTCAACAGATCTCCAGTCGTGAACTCTATTGTAGAATCTAATGCACTAGAGGTCGATTGACCACCTGACTCAGGGACCATTGTTGAAATGTGGCCATCACCGCCAGAGGACGAATTGGCTTCTGCAAAATAGAGTGTGTAGATTTTGGATTCGATATCCTCTGAATTCTCTGCCCTAGAGTCCGTTTGAAGATAGGTTGGTTCTGTGAAAAAAGTGGCCATTTGAGGAGTTATCATCAAAATCGCGAGGAATATCGCAATTTGGGTGAACTTGCCATCTCGAAACGGCGTACTGCTCCCACTCATCGTCTACCCGCACTCGGAGGGGTGTTAAAGCGTTCGTGAAGTCCGAGTGCTATTTGCATCGTTTTTTACACGCCCCCAAGAGGGGGCGTAAATCCGCTCGTTTCAAGTCTGATAAGGTCCTCAGAGACCTCGCAGGGGTACCCGAGCTGGTCAAAGGGGCCGGACTTAAGCTCCGGTG
>DAPQ01000007.1:20224-29634 GCA_002502175.1 Euryarchaeota archaeon UBA19
GGGGCCGGACTTAAGCTCCGGTGCGTAGAGCTTCGTGGGTTCAAATCCCACCCCCTGCACCACTATTTTATTCGAGTGATAGAACAGCCCAATTGACCATCTCCGTCCAAGACATCCAATTTGGTGATTACAACAGTAGCAGCCTCAACCGAGCGAGGTTTTAGTATTCTATCCAACAAACGGTTTGCAAGTGTTTCCAATAGTGAAGCGCGCTGCAAATTCAAAGTCTCATCTAATACTGCCACCAAGTATTCGTAATCAAGCACTTCAGAAATTTCATCTTCTTCCGGAGCGCTGTCCCCAGATAACATAACGTAAATATCGAAAGACAGACGCTGAGGTGTACCAATTTCGTGGTCATGAACGCCTATATCCACCTGTCTAATTACCTTCTCTAGGAATAAACAAGTGGCCGCTTGATTGCGAGAAAACATTTGCATTAAGGCGTCCGAATGTGAAGTCATCAAACACCCTCGGTTTCAAATGCGACGTCTCGGCTTCTGGAAAGGAATCTTTCTCCAGCATCGACAAAAATTACCTGTCCGGTAATCGAATTTCCTTCAATGAGAAAAACTACAGCCTGAGCAATATCATCTGGGGAAGGGCCGTACCCAAGTGGGCTTTGAGACTGGGCTAGATTGAATCCCGCTTCTGTTTGGTCGGGGCTCGCTAAGGTATGACCCGGTGCGACAGCGTTAACTCTCAGTTTAGGCGCAAGGCCTCTTGCAAGAGCCTCGGTTATTCCTAGAAGGGCAAATCTTGAGGCAGTATACGAAATGTGATCTGGATTAGGTGCAGCGATTTTCTGATCCAAAATGTTGACCACTGACCCCGTCATGTTCTCGGGGAGATTGTGTAGTAATTCTCGAGTTAACATCAGAGGTGCTTTTGCGTTTACGTCCATATGCTGATTCCAAGATTTATCATCAAAACTTTCTAAGTCATCATGCTCGAATTTTGAGGCATTATTCACAAGGTGTAAAATCGGTCCAATTTTTGATGATGCCTTGGAAATAATTCTGGTAAATTCTTCCGGATTCGATAAATCTCCTTTTACCGTGCAAGCATCGACACCAAATCCTCTAATCTTCTCTGCCAATTCCTCGGCGTCTTTTGCAGACGAATTGTGGTGAACTGCCACTGAGTGACCTTTTTGTGCTAGGTGAAGACAAATTGCAGCGCCAATTCTCTTTGCACCTCCTGTCACGAGTGCAGCACTGCGAGCCATCATTAGTTCCGAGTCAAGTCTCGTATATGTCTCCTCGTTTTGAAAGACCTCATCTGGAGGTTTGAGGCGAATGATTAACGCCGTGTGTCTGCTCCTCGTAATCAATGGGTGTACCGCTGCCCCAAGTAAATGGCACTGAAGTGTCGTCTAACAGCTGTGGAGGTCCGGTCAGAATTAGCGCTGAAGAACGCCGGAAAGCGGAAAGAAAGCGGCTGCCTTCTTGGTTCAAAACTACACTTCCTACAGGGAATGCCCAAAGCCGGTTTAATGAGACAAAATCTAATGTCCACGAACACGGGTTGCATACAGTTTGCGAAGAGGCTCGATGCCCAAACATACACGATTGTTGGGGTAGAGGGACTGCAACTTTCATGATTGCAGGAGAAGTCTGTACACGAGGATGTAGGTTCTGTGCAGTCGGCACAGAGAAAACCCCTCCTCCTTTGAATCCAAACGAGCCTGCAGAACTCGCTGAAGCTGTTGATAGAATGGGTGTTAGTCACGCTGTAATTACAGTAGTCAATCGTGACGACTTAGCAGACGGAGGTGCACAGCATTACCGCAATTGTATCAAAGCAGTACACGAAAGATGCCCTGATGTTGGACTAGAATTACTCTGCTCTGACCTAGATGGGAATATTCAGGCGCTAGCAGTTTTACTCGATGAATTACCGCTCAAAGTCTTCGCCCACAATGTAGAATGTGTGCCCAGGTTGGACTCCACTGTTCGCGATCCTCGTGCTTCGTTTACTCAATCGCTGAAAATTCTACAAGAAGCTAAGCGATTAAGGCCAGATTTGGCAATAAAATCCAGCATAATGGTCGGTGTAGGAGAAAACGATCAAGAAGTTGTTGAAGCTATGCAACTGCTAAGAGGAGTTGGAGTTGAGTTAATCACTCTGGGCCAATATCTTCAACCGAGTTGGAAACATCTTGCAGTCGATAGATTTCCTGAGCCGAAAACTTTCGCTGAGTGGGATCAAGCCGCAAGAGAAATGGGATTCACTGCGGTTGCTAGTGGACCGTTAGTACGCTCTTCCTACAGAGCGGGTTTGCTTTGGGAAGAAGCAATGGGTGGAGAACCAGTCGTAACAAGAGACTCTACAGGTTCAGCAATTAGCCATCTGAACCCTAGCAAAGATCTGCTCGCTACCAATGAGGCTCGGTCGTCCTCGGAGCACAAAACAATATGAACGAATAATCAGAGGCAGAATTATGGCAGCGAAAAAGAAGAAGCAAGTAACCTTGCACGTACCCTCCGCTCCCTTCCGACCAGGAGACAAGGCTAGTTTCGCACCATTCGAAAACGAGCCTGGAGATCTTCCTAGACCCGATCCTGTAAGCTGCACCGCATCTGAAACCACAGACCATGCATACGGGCTTGTAAGAGTATTAGATTTCGAAGGTAATGCTAGTGGACCTTGGAATCCCGAGTTATCTCCAGATGAGCTTCGTGAAGGCCTAGAACACATGGTAAGAATGCGAATATTCGATGATCGAATGATGAAAATGCAACGTACTGGTAAGTTGTCGTTTTACATGCGCTCCTATGGAGAAGAAGCAGTTGCAATCGCACAAACCATGGCATTAGAAACTCAGGATTGGATATTCCCTACCTACAGACAGCCTGGAGCGCAATTTGTCAGAGGAAGAGATATGGTTAGCATGATCAACCACTGTATTGGCAATGAGGAAGACAATGTGAAGGGGAGGCAAATGCCTGTCCATTACACCTATCGCGAGGGGCGTTTTATCTCGGTTTCAAGCCCGGTTGGGACCCAATTTAGTCAAGCCGTAGGTGTTGCGATGGCTTCTCAATACAAGGCCCTCGATGAATGCTGTATCACTTGGATAGGAGATGGTTCTAGTGCTGAAGGAGATTACCATTATGCACTCAATTTCGCTTCTGTATTCAAGCCACCAGTGATTCTTAATATCGTAAACAATCAATGGGCAATTTCGACTCACGCTAACTTAGCAAGTGGTAACCCAACATTCGCTGCAAGAGGGTTAGCCTACAATGTGCCTTCAATGAGAGTGGATGGAAATGACTTCTTAGCGCTCTATTCAGTTACGAAATGGGCAAGAGAGCGCGCAGCTGCCGGAGAGGGTGCTACGCATATTGAGGTGCTTACCTATCGTTCTGGAGCACACTCCTCCAGCGATGACCCCAGTAGATATCGCCCCGGAGACGAGCACGAGGCTTGGCCTGGTGGCGACCCAGTCGACCGATTAGTGCAGCATTTGGTTGCAATCGGAGAATGGTCGGAAGAGCAGCAAAAGGAATTAGAGGAAAGAGTCGATGGTGAGGTAATGGCTGCTTACAAGGAAGCTGTTACTTATGGAGATCTGGCCAATGGACCTTATCCTTCAGCGGATACGATCTTTACTGAAGTATACGAGGAAGTCCCTTGGCATCTTCAAGAACAATGGGATGAAATGAAGAAATGGAGTGTGGACTGAAATGCCTGAAATGAATATTGTTCAAGCAGTTAATTCAGCTCTAGACATTATGCTGGAGAAAGACCCAGATGTAATCTTCTTTGGCGAAGATGCAGGATATTTTGGAGGTGTGTTCCGGACCTCAGATGGTTTACAAGAAAAACACGGCACACACCGTGTATTCGACACTCCTCTTTCCGAAGGTGGAATTGCTGCAATCGCATTTGGTATGGGGATCAATGGATTAAGGCCAGTTGCAGAAATCCAATTTGCCGATTACATCTTCCCAGCCTATGACCAAATTGTCAACGAAATCGCCAAAGTTAGACATCGATCGGGTGGTGAGTTTTGGTGCCCATTAACAATCAGAACTCCCGCAGGTGGTGGAATTCGCGGCGGGCATCATCACTCGCAGAGCCCTGAATCTCAATTTACCCACACTTCCGGGATAAATGTCGTTTATACCTCAACACCTTACAACTCCAAGGGCCTACTCATTTCTGCGATTGAATCCAACGACCCCGTTGTGGTATTCGAACCTAAGCGATGTTACCGAGGGCCTTTCTATGGCGACCCACATAATGTCCCAACCTGGAAAGATCACCCAGAGGCAGAAGTCCCAGAGGCGCATTATACAGTGCCCCTTGGTGAGGCAAGACTTGCAATGGAAGGTACTGACTGCACAGTGATTTCTTGGGGCGCAATGGTTCACGTGAGCGAACAGGCAATCAAAGACTGTGGAGTTAGCTGCGACCTAATTGATTTGCAAACTTTGGTACCTTGGGATAAAGATGCGATTGTAAAATCGATAGAAAAAACTGGACGCTGTGTTATAGTTCACGAAGCACCGAAAACTAGTGGATTTGGAGCAGAAATGGCAGCCAGTGTTCAGGAGAGATGCTTCTACCACTTAGAAGCACCAATAGAAAGAGTCACGGGATGGGATACACCGTTCCCGCACACAACAGAATGGGATTATATGCCCAGTCCGGCGAGAATCGCCGATGCAATAAAGAAAACAATGGAGGAATGAAAATGACAAATCGCGTATTCAAACTACCAGATATCGGAGAAGGAGTTGTTGAAGGAGAAGTCGTGCAATGGCACGTATCCGTTGGAGATTCTGTCTCCGAAGATGATGCACTTGTAGATGTAATGACAGATAAGGCGACTGTGACAATACCCTCACCTCATGATGGAACAATATCCGCTCTACATGGTGGTGTGGGTGATATGGTTGCAGTCGGTGCTACATTGGTTGAATTCGGAGAGGGTGGCGATAGCCCTGACGAATCGGTTGAGGAAAAAGAACCAGCACCGGAAAAAACCGTTGAACCGGAAGTTGTAGCCGAGCCGGAGCAAGTGAAAACACCTCCACCAGTGGCTACTGAACCGGTCGCTCCTCCACCTGTACCTGCAATATCAACACCCGCTCCATTACCAGCGGTTTCCAAACCAACTGAAAGCAGTGGTGGGTCTGGAGGTAAAGCACTTGCCAGTCCCGCTGTTCGCAGGCGTGCACGCGAGGCAGGAGTCGATCTAGCATCAGTTCGCGGTAGCGGACCAGCGGGTCGAATTCGTCACGCAGACCTTGATGCATTCATCGCTGCTGGAGGCATGGTACAAGGCGCGGCTCCAGTCGCTTATACTACCCGAAGAAGTGATGTTGAGGAAATTAAGGTAGTTGGATTGAGGAGAAAGATTGCCGAAGCAATGACCATCTCCAAGCGCCATATTCCACATTTCTCTTACTTTGAGGAAATTGATGTTACAGAATTGGAGGAGTTACGGCAATTCCTTAACGCAACCAAATCTCCAGAACAACCGAAATTAACCTATCTTCCATTCATCATGATGGCTCTAGCGAAAATAATGCCAAATCATCCTGAATGTAATGGGCATTATGACGAAGCAAATGGAATTGCTAGAAGGTATGGCGCTGTTAACTTAGGAATTGCAACTCAAACCGATAGAGGACTATTCGTCCCTGTAGTAAAACACGCTGAAGCGATGGATGTTTGGCAGGCGGCAGCAGAAATGCAGAGAGTATCTGGGGCGGCTAGAGATGGAACTGCTTCGCTTGACGACCTAACTGGCTCTACCTTCACAATTACTAGCCTTGGGAGAGATGGAGGACTTGGAGCGACTCCGATAATCAACCACCCAGAGGTAGCCATACTAGGCGTTCACAAAGCACGTGAAATGCCTGTTGTTAGAAATGGCGAAGTTGTGGTTCGCAGAATTATGAATGTATCTAGCTCATTTGATCATAGAATCGTCGATGGGGCTGATGGAGCAGCCCTAGTGCAGTCACTCAAGCGGATGCTTGAACATCCTGCACTAATCTTCATGTGAGGGGGAAAAAATGACGGAAACTCGCAAGTGTAAGGTGCTCGTAGTAGGAGCAGGACCTGGAGGATATGTTGCCGCAATTCGCAGTGCCCAACTGGGCTTAGACACGGTTATTGTTGAAGGAGACAAAGCAGGTGGAACCTGTTTGATTAGGGGCTGTATCCCAAGCAAAGCAATTATCCACGCTGCTGAGAGATTCGAATCATTACAGCAACACGCAAGCGAAGGAGGCCATATGGGGCTATCTCTAGCCTCAGAGCCCGAAATTGACATGGCTGCTTTGGTAGGTTGGAAAGATGCCATAGTAGAACGATTGAACAAAGGTGTAGAGGCGCTTTTGAAAGGCGCTGGGGCAGAATTAGTCAAGGGCTGGGCGACCTTTACGGGGCCAAAGAAATGCACTGTAGAAACTTCTGATGGGGCTCTTGAAATTGAGGCTGAAAACGTAATTATCGCAACCGGTTCAAGTCATATCGACTTACCATTTATGCCCTGTGACGAGGAATTTGTACTATCTTCTACCGGTGCTTTGGACCTACAAAAATTACCAAAATCTGCCGCTATTGTAGGCGGTGGTTACATTGGACTAGAATTGGGTTGTGCTCTAGCGAAATTAGGGACTGATGTTACCGTTGTAGAAGGAATGGATTCAATTCTTGGAATAATGGACAAAGAAATAAGAAGACCGCTCGAAATTTGGTTGAAAAAACATAAGGTTGCAGTTCATACAAATGCTCTGGCACGTGGTACTGAAATCAAAGGCAAAGGAGCAAGTCGCAAGGCGCATTTGACCTTTGAGAAGGATGGAGAAGAGCAGACAATCAAAGTCGATAAGGTGCTAGTAACTGTTGGTAGAAGTCCGAATACCAAAGGATGGGGATTGGAAAATATGGGTGTCAGGATGGACACAGGAGGACGATTCATTCGTATCGACCGACAATGTAGAACCAATGTACCAGGTGTTTACGCCATAGGCGATGTAGCGGGTGAACCTATGTTGGCCCACAAGGCCTCTTCTCAAGGTGAAATGGTGGCCGAAATACTAGCAGGACATAACAGAGATTTCGATAAGGTTGCGATTCCAGCAATCGTCTTTACAGAGCCTGAAATCGTCTCTGTTGGATTGTCTCCTGATGAAGCCAAGGAAAGAGGAGAAGAAATCATAACCGGAAAATTCCCTCTAGCAGCAAACGGTCGAGCGCTAACATTGGAAGCTGAGAAAACAGCTGGATTCATTCGAGTTACTGCTCGTGAATCCGACCATGTCATTCTTGGTATTCAGGCCGTTGGAAGCCACGTTGCTGAATTACATGGTGAATTCGTCCTAGCACTAGAAATGGGAGCTTTATTGGAAGATATCGCTGATACTGTTCATGCACATCCCACAATGACTGAGGCCTTCCACGAAGGAGTATTGAAGACCCTAGGTCACGCTATCCACTCTGCATGATTCAATATGGAGGGTCGTTTTTGCTAAAGTTGCAAATCCTGAGAGCCGAAATTGAATCACATGAATTAGTCGACGCGGCCATGTCGAAGCTACAAGAAAAACGAATCCTAGATGAGATTCCAGATACTTTGATTCTAGTACAACATCCAGAGGTGGTAACACTTGGCCCCAAGGCGGAAAGAGATGGAGCCTTGGAGGACCCCGCGCTATCTGATTATCCGCGGAGAGTCGTAGATAGAGGAGGAGGTATGACTTATCATGGACCAGGTCAATTGGTTGTTTATCCAATAATCAAGTGGCAAGTTGGGGAACAGTCTGTTCGAAATATAATCAATCGACTTGAGGATTGGGTCATGGCGGCTCTTGCTGATTGTGGGATAGAAGGATATCGCGATGAAAGGATGATGGGTGTATGGTTGGAAGGATACAAAGTATGTTCGATTGGACTGGCATTCAAGCATTGGGTAAGCCGCCATGGTCTCGCTCTAAATTACAATACAAACCCTAACCGAGTAGAGGCCCTTTCTTGTTGCGGGCTTCCTGCTGGCATGACCACTTCCCTGCAAGCCCTAGGCCACACCCATGACCTTGAAGGGAGAATTCTAGATCGTGCGCGGTTGGAAGAAGCATTGCTTGTTCTTGCCGAACAATATCTCGATCGGGTACCAATGCAACCTGAAGATTGGACAATGGAGTTGGTTGCATGAGGCCAAATAGAAGCCATCTGGAGAAATATTGGTCTTTGGACCCTGATGTGACTTTCCTAAACCACGGTTCCTTCGGCGCTACTCCAAATATGGTGTTGGAAGAACAAAATCGATTGAGATTACATCTAGAATCAGATCCTGTTCGATTCTTCGAAAGAGAGGCTTTCGAAAATATGAATTTTGCACGGCGTGCACTCTCAAAATTTCTCAATGCAGATCCCGAAGGCATGACCTTTTGTCAAAATGCCACCAGTGGGGTAAATACTGTCCTTCGAAGTTTGGTTCTAAACCGAGGAGACGAAATAATCGTTCCAGATCATTCGTATCAAGCATGTTGGAATGCAATCGATTTCGTAGCATCCAGATGGGGCGCTAAGGTTGTAGTAGTAGACCTGCCATTTAGATGTGATTCAGAAGAAGAAATCATTGAACCCTTGTTAGCTGCAATTTCACCTAAAACAGTTCTAGCAATGATTGACACAGTAACAAGCCCCACGGGACTTAGAATGCCCTTCGAGAAACTTGTCGATGAATTTCAATCGAGAGGGGTCGATGTTTTGCTTGATGCAGCACACGGTCCAGGTGTAGTACCGATGGATTTGGATAAATTAGATGTGGCTTGGGTGACTGGAAACTGTCACAAATGGCTCTGTAGCCCGAAAGGGTCCGCATTCCTACACATTAGAGAAGACAAGAAAAAGGAAACTAAACCACTAACAATCAGTCATGGACATAGTGCAGATTTATCTCCTCAAGAAAAATTCAGATTCGAATTTGATTGGCAAGGAACTAGAGACCCTACCGCAATTCTGTGTATTCCTAAATCAATTGAGACTCTCGAATCAATGGTTTCGGGAAGATTTGATGAAATTATGGAACATAACAATTCTCTCGCTTTGAAAGCAAGAAACCTTCTTTGCGAGAGTTTGGGCACAGACCCTCCAACTCCAGATTCTATGATATCTGCAATGGCTACAATCGACCTACCAGGGACATATTCAGGAGGTGCAGACATTATGGGAGACCCACTTCACAACAAACTGCTCGATGAATTCGGCATCCAAGTTCCAGTGTTCCCTTGGCCACACCACGAAATGAGATATTTTCGAATTTCCGCTTATCTTTACAATGCTATTGAAGAGTATGAATACCTCGCAGAAATTTTGCAAGAAATTCTCTAAATTACTATTTTCATGAATACATGAATAGAAGTAGTTGATAATTGACCGAC
>DAPQ01000053.1:0-12533 GCA_002502175.1 Euryarchaeota archaeon UBA19
GGGAACATGCGTCAGCGCCTTGCGATGTCGTTGGTTATGTTGATGTTGACATCTATGATGTCATATGGCATAGTCGATAGTCAGAACGAAAGGGCCGAGTATTATTCCAGCATAAACTCAGAAACAAGCGAATTCATTCAAGATTCAAGAGATGTTTTTGTCAATCCAAACCCTTGGATAGAACCTAGCCTCTGGGACCGAGTTTATTCTGGGCAAGAGGAAATTCGTGTGACAGTAATCAGTCATTCGCTGAGAGAACTAAATACATGGCAGCATAAACACGGACAAATTGAAACTCAAACAGCTGCATTCGATGGGCAACAATTAGTTGTGACCGACTCGCCAGATGGCGTAATCGACCATCGGACATTTTGGTTAGAGGCAGATATGTTCCACAAATTATCTGCGGTTGCAGGAATAATCGGTATATTGGACGCTGAAAACTCTCCAGAACCATACGACACAAATCCACTAAGTAATGGAGCAAACCAACCAACTTCTGTTAGATCAGGAGAAATACATGGAGCAACCGATGCATGGGAAAGAGGCTATTCTGGCGAAGGCATAATCGTTGCAGTGGCAGATACCGGTATTGACTTCGCCCATCCTGATTTGGATGGCACCCAGGCTAGAATACAAGATGGCAATCAACACGATGGCTGGCCAATGATGTTCGACCATAATTCGATGTATTACTGGCTAGTTAATGGTGAAGCATATCCAGAAAGAAACACTTGGTATGCGGATACATCTACACTCGATTACGACAACGATTCAGATGGTGTATTGGACAACTCAGGTCACATCATTTCCGGACTTCCTAATTCGACTTCTGGAGTATATCATTTAGGTGAACACCCAGATTCTACCTTGAGAAGTCAAATGGGAGGAGATGTACCAATTTTAGTCATCGATTCTGTTAGTAATGGAACATATGATATTGTCATCCCTGACATCAATCGTAATGGTAATTTCAGCGATGATGAATGGATGGTTAAGGGGAATGAAACCGCAGGCTTGGATGAAGACGGAGATGGAATTAGGGATGTATCTGCGGGTTTGCTATATTGGATATCTGATGGAGTAAATGGCGTACCCTATGGGGAGGTATACTCTGCAAGGCACGGTTATTCCGACCGCATTGCTGGCGCGGGTAATCTCACATTGTTCATGCTTGATTCAGGCAATCATGGAACCCTATGCGCCTCTGCAGTAGCGGCCCAAGCTCAAGTAAACAATGGGGCAGTTCTAGGAATGGCTCCCAATGCTACAATCGCTAGTATTGGTAATCACTACTCCGGAGGTCATTCTCTGGACGGTTGGAGGTGGATAGCGGAAGGAAACGACGGAGATCCCAGCACATGGGATGACCAACCTCACATCGGTTCGTTTTCATTTGGTTATTCTAGTATTGATGACTCAGGTGCAGATTCATATTCTCTTTACCTTGATTGGTTAACTCGAATTTACAATAATCAGACACATTACGCGGTTGCGATTGGAAATGGAGGACACGGCTATGGTACTGTGAAAGTTCCAGGGGCCGCACAAGGAATATTCTCTGTTGGGGCATTTTCAAGCCGTTCAAACATGCTATGGGGGCAAAGTGCCCCATGGAATAATCGTGGCCCCAATATCGTTGGTAGGATGGATCCAGATATCGTTGCAGTGGGTTGGTCTGCAACCGGCGATATACCCCTCAATACACGCAATAATGGCAATTCAGCAACTACTACTTGGGGCGGAACAAGTCTCGCCACCCCAATCGCTGCGGGTCTGATGGCAGTGGTTGAGGAGGCTTGGCTCACTAATCACGGTGATTTGCCTAAATCTCAGGAATTTAGGGACTTTGTTTTAGCAACCGCCGACGATAGGGGTTACGATCCATTTGTTCAAGGAGGTGGATGGTTCAATGCGAGTAGGGCAACCGCAACCTTAGATGGGGAAAATGGAACTTGGTCAGTTACTCCGAGTCAATGGATGACTGGTACCTTTCAGGGTGAACATCGAGATGCAAATATCAATGTGATTTATCCTGGTGAATCTCAGACAGTACCGCTTGAATTAACAAATCACGGCGATACTCCGCTTGATTTTCTGATTTCTCCTGTTAAACACGAAGCACTGGCTCACGAAGTAGGTCAGTGGCTCAGTATTGGTAACGGTAGTAGCGGTGGAGAAAACAATACTTGGGATGGGTACCAAGGAAATAGGCCGGACTTACTCATTCCAATACACGTCAATAATACGAGCTATCAATTACCTGCTCAAACTAATCTTGTAAGAGGAAGAGCAGTTATTGAATACGCAGCTTTTGATGGTGATTTAGATCGTTCATCAAACGAACGTATTGAACTTACACTATATCGTTGGAGTGACGATGATGGGGATGGAATTTGGGTTGGTGACGAAGATAATGATTCAATGGTTGATGAGGTGGATTGGACCGAATCCTCTGAATTCGATGCCTATGGTACATGGTATCATCATGGCCCTCAAGCAGAATTCCGAGTGGGATTGCCATTTGAAGACATGGAAGATGGCTTATTTTTAGGAGTTTCAAGAAAGGACTCATCTTCCTCAGGTTTGGAAAATGTCAGCATAGAATGGGATTGGACAGCATTCGGTCCAGTAAGTGACAATTGGATTACCCCCCGTCCAACAGGAGAGGGAGCTCCTCCTCCTTTTTGGACAATATTACCGAACTCAAGTACAACTTACAATTTCACGGTAAATGTTCCTTTAGATGCAGAACCCGGGCTTTATCAACATGGCTTGGTAATCAGCAGCTTCGGATACGGTATGTGGTCATCACCCCTACATCAATGGACTCTGCCAGTTATCACCAACGTACCCTATACAGCACCTATCGACATTATAGCACGCCCGTTGGATGGAAATGTATCGAATCAGACCTTGTATTCCGAATCATGGATTTCAGGTGCTCAAAGATGGAGTTGGAGGGCCGAATCAGGCGATTGGAGAATAATGACGGTTGATTGGCCAGAGGCTCTAGACACAGGTGGAACTGCAATAATCGACGTAGATTGGGACGATAATCCATACACAGATATCGATGTCTTGTGGATGTCTCAAACTCCTCATGGTTATTTCGAAGATGACCCAATCGCTTACGGAAACTCGACTTTCTACATTGAAGAACGCTCGATAAACAATCATCGAGGCTCAGGCCGTCATGATTGGGGGACCTATACTGGTGAATCTAGAGAGGTATTTGCTGTTCCAGTGTCTCCTGGTATCCATCAGATGGCCTTGCACACAGCTCATCATGGTGTAACCACCAATGATAACCCTCTGAACATCTCCGTTGGCTACGTAGCAGCGGAACGTTCTGCGTTCCACAAAGTCGTTACCGATTGGTCGGAATCCAGTGGCACTGAAGATATACATCTGGTTTCTACCGTTCCAATACCACTGCAGAGTATCGAATCCTATGGTTGGACTCAACCTATCAATTTCGATAATGAAACCGCATACCAAGATGATTCAGGAGATAAGATGAGTGCTTCATGGTGGCACAATTTCTCAATACAAAACGCCACAGAATTGAGCATAACGATGGATGCATATGAAGAAGCAGATTTGGATCTATATTTGTTCAGGGATAACGACGAAGATGGAGTGTTTGAGTCTAATGAAGAAGTAGACCGCTCTTGGAGTGGCACCAGTTCTGAAAGTATAGAAGTAGACAATCCTGAAGATGGAAATTACTCCATTGCGGTACACGGTTGGTCTGTTAGTGAAAGTGTACAATTTTGGATAGACGTTGAGATTATCGCGGGAACCGCATTAACGGTACTAAATGCAACACCGCTCAATCAAAGCCAGATTATTTCACAATGGCCCAATGGTTCTGAGGCTCTGGCTGGTGGACTACCTGTGGACGCATTGGAATTAGAATTAGAATACCAAAGCCCACCTTCCGAAGGGTTCTGGGAAGGTCACATAGAGGTCACGTTGGAAGGTGGAATTCCAATCAGGATGCCATTCATCTATGAATTAGTAGATTTAGAACCGGAATTAGAATTTGTTACGCCTGAAAACCTAACTCAAACTAATGTTGTTTTACCAATTTCGCTACACGCAAAGGATATTGGTAGCGGATTTAATTTGTCTGATTTGACATGGGCCGGCTTGGATAACAACACTAGTGTGCCGAACGCAACCACTGTCGAAGCCACTTTGTCGAATCTATCATCGATGGATATCACGTCAACTTGGAATTCAGGAAATCATAGTACAAATTTGACATTCAGAGAGATTTGGATTAATGCAACCCTACCAGCTACTGAGCAGTGGCATGATTATGTCGCCAATATTGCCGATATATCAGGCCGCCAAGCATTGGATTGGCTATCGGTGAAGTACGATACAACCGCTCCAATATTACTCGTCTCAGATATTCCAGTTATCACAAGTGATTCACTACTTGAGATCTCAATACAGACGGAATGGGATGCTGAATTATCCTACAATGGTCAAATTCTAGAAACCAATTCAAGTGGGGAATCTAATCTAATTATCAATCTTGATGAGTCACAGGAATTGAAATGGAGAAATCCTGCCATGGCGTCGAAAAGTGGCTACCTGGTGAATGGCAACAACACATTTTCTCTCAGCGTCTCAGATCCAGCAGGTAATCAATTCAATAGGTCGTTTGAGGTGGTATTGGATTCGACCAAGCCTGAAATTTTCTCGTCCATTTTCTCATCTGAAAACTCCATGCATCTATTCGATAATTGGTCTTGGTCAGGGCCAACCCTCAATGTTACAAATTCGGCGTTATCTTTCGAAGTAACACCCGATATTCAGTCAATCTGCATAGACTTGATATCCAACACAAATGATTTTGTCATTGAAAACTGTAAAGTTGACCCATCCCTTCTTGTTACTCAACAGCATTTGGGTATTCCTTCCAATACTGAATTTTACACGCCTTTCTTACTCGACCTAGACAACATAAGTGATGGTGGATATCACCTTGAGGTAGAATTAGTTGATTGGGCAAATAATACTAATCAATACACATACCCACTAATCCTCGATCGCACTTTACCTGAAGTTGATTGGGACATTAGCCCTTCCAGCAATGGGATTCTATCTGATCACCGTTTGGGGCTCTCTTGGACCAGTTCTGAAAACATCGAACTTGAATTCCTACATAATGGCGAAATGATTTCTCAATGGAATGCAAGTTATGGTGGCCATTTCTTCGAATTGAATTTCACTGGCGAACATGAATTTTGCATACTCGCTTGGGACTCAACAAAGGGGCAGTTAAACGAAAATCATATCTCAGAGTGTAGAACATTCATGCTTGAACCGTCTCTATACGCGTCAGCAATTTGGGCGAGTTGGGATGGCACAGTTGTTGGAACAGAGGTGGTAGATTTAGCATTCCAAAGAGGACCAAATCAATGGGCTAATGTGACTCACGTACCTCTGGGTAGCGATGTAGGCGATTTACAGCCGACCTACAGTTTTGAACCGGGTGCGGATTTCATCGATGTTGAGTTACAGTTAGATGAGGGTGTGAATGAATTCTATCTCGAAATCTATGCATTAGATCATGTTCAGACATATTGGCTCTGGGTAGAGAGAGATACAATTACTCCAGTTATTGAATTGTATGAAATTACAAACCGAACTAGCAATCTTGAATCTGTTCGTATAATTGAGGGAATTTGCGAGCCAAGAGCCAGTGTAACGGTTTGGACAGAAGTGTCCGCAACATCGTTCGTTTGTGGAATTGAGGGTAACTTCAGTTTACAATTGGGAATACCCGCTAATGCATCATGGCACAAAGTAGAGGTCACTACTGTTGACCTTGGTGGCAATACAAACGCGACTAGCATAGAAGTTCTGTATCAGGAATGGCTAGATTGGGCTATCGACGATGCAGAGGCTGGAGGTCCAATTTTGTATTATGGAATAGGGGTTCTTATCGCACTAATCGCTGTAATCGGATTGACTGTAGTCCTTGTTGGTAGGAAGAAGGAAAAGATTCGCGAATCTGGAAACAGTCTAGAATCTGCATCGGAATGGATCGATGAGATTGTTGAGGAAACAGCACCTCCTGAGCCAGAATTACCTCCTGAACCTTTACCGGAAGAGGAGGAATTACGCGCTTGGGCAAGAGGGGAAAGAGAGGTCCAAGATTGGCAAGATAGAATTCCAGATGATGATATTCTTGAGCTCGAGTGAGAATTGCTTACAAGCGAGCCTTCATGGACAACCTAACACTGCGAGTTAGCATGGGCATTGAGAGAATAGCCGTACTCGGCGCTGGTCAAATGGGAAATGGCATCGCACAAGTAGCAGCATGTGCCGGATACGAGGTAGTAATGATCGATATCAAGCAAGATTACTTGGATAAAGGTCTAGCAGCAATAGAAAATTCGCTCTCAAGAGTAGTCAAGAAAGAAAGGATGACTCAACAAGATGCCGATGCGGCAATTTCTCTAATTTCTACTTCAACTGAAAAAACATCAGCAGCAGATGCTGATTTAGTGGTTGAAGCGATTCCTGAAATTCCCGAACTAAAATTTTCAACTTTTGCAGAATTAGATTCAATTTGCAAACCAGAAGCAATACTTGCGAGCAATACTTCGAGTATTTCCATTAATGCGATTGCCGATGCCACAAATCGTCCAGATAGGGTAATTGGTATGCATTTCATGAATCCCGTTCCTGTAATGAAGTTAGTAGAGATCATCAACGGACAAGATACGTCCTCCGAAGTTACTGAATTAGTAGTCGAAGCAAGCGAAAGAATGGGTAAGGTGCCATTAGCTTGCAACGATTCACCGGGTTTTGTATCAAATAGGATACTTTGCCCGATGATTAACGAGGCTATTCTCGCCCTAGAAGAGGGAGTAGCGGAACCTGAAGCAATAGATGGAATCATGAAACTTGGAATGAATCATCCAATCGGTCCTCTTGCTCTTGCTGATTTAATCGGTTTAGACACTATTTTGCATATTATGAACGTACTTCATGAAGGATTCGAAGGCAATCCAAAATACGCTCCTTCTGATCTACTGAAAAATATGGTTTCAGAGGGCAAATTAGGTCGTAAATCGGGTGAAGGGTTCTACAATTACTCCTGAATCAGAATGAATCCCGTTTCGATGAGTTATTTTCCGCTAAAGTACCAAAATTATGTGATTTGGAGTTTGATTTCGTTTTTCTTCAATAACTAACGATTTTGATACACGGAGCGGTATGATTATATCAGTTACATAGTGTGGTCACTTACAGTGACGCCCATGAACACCAAACTTGTTCGTACAATATCGATTGCCCTACTGATGATAGTATCAACACAAATTGCCATGCTGGACACAGACGTTCAGGAGAAGTTGGACGATAAAGTGATGATAGCATCTGTCGTTTCCGTCCCAGCCTCGGGATGTCTCGGTGATGATGCATGTACCGGAGTAGATGCCGGTATTACAATGGCCGATATAATCGACCTAACACCTGGTGTCACATTCACGCCTTCCGCAACCGGAACAGACACCACATTCTCCGGATATCTGCCAACTTACGGATGGGGAGCAACTGGAAATGACATTTACATGCTTAGCGTCCCTTGGGGATATTCCGTTGAGGCAATAACCACTTGGGAAGACACTCCTGGGTCAGGTACATCGGTTCAGGATTTGATTTACATCACTGGAATCTATACCTGTGATACTTTCGATCTTGGGCTTTACGGAGGTATCTCAACATTCACAACAGATTGTGGTGTAGACGATAACTACGGTTCTTCCTGGGGCGGAAGTCCAACAATGTCCGGAGATTCAGCATCCACAATTGGAACAGATGTCGGTGGGCAAGACATCTTCATCCAAATTTACTGCTGGGATTGCGGTTGGTACTCCAACCCTCAAATCACAGACTATGATTTGACAATCAGAGTAACTCCTTCCGATGGTGGAGAGGGAGATTACGGTTCTTCGACTTCGAGCACCACAACTCCAGATCCTACTCTGTACTCCTGCGACCACCCATCTGCTACAGCAACTGAGTGTCTCGAACAACCGAATCTAATTGACGAATTCCACACTAACTTCACAGGATTTGTAACAGGATACGATGAGGGTGGAGCAAATGCTTTCGATTCATACACGATTGATATCCCAGCAAATCATGACGCTACAGTCAGCCTAACAATTGATTGTTACTCCAACTGTGACGCATACTACTTCCAGTACGTCTATCTGTATACAGATGGTGATGGAAGCTATCAATCTACCAACACAGGTACTCTAATGAACGGCGCGTCTGGATTCGGAAATACTGGTATGTTTATCCTAGACCTTCCAATGTATGGTTACGTAGGTCCTACGTACGATTCCAAGACTTTCATTATTGCAGGTTCAGCCGCAGATACTTTCGATCTACAATTTAGAGCACCGTCCCCAAGCTGGATTTATTCTCAGGCTTCAGGATACACCTACACAGTGTCGGTTGAATACACTCCAGCCGCTAACGCTCCATGCGCTACTTCTAACGACGGAGGCTCAGGCCTAGATGCGCCAGACGAAGACCCACTAACCAGCACAGAATCTACAATTGTAGTCACTGGTGGCCAAATCACAGGTACAATCTGTCAAGACTATGATGACGAAGATTACTACCAAGTCTACGTTCCATCCGGTCAAGGAGTGTTCGCTACTCTCGAATGGGATGACTCTGATGATGAACTCTTTGAGGGCCTAGACTTCTCAATGACAGTCAACGACGGCTCGTCACTACGTTCAGTCATGTCCGCCACAAAGGACGATGCATCAATACAGGCTGTGTCTAGTAACACTAGTGGATTATTCATGCCAGGAACTATGGCTAGAGATCTTGAGTGTTCATTGGAATCATTTGGTTCTGGAACCGATTCTTGTACAGTCACTCTAAACACTGGAGATATGCTTGACATTGAACTAGACACTAGGTCGTGGGGATCCGAGGTCATGGTGACAGTCACCGAACCTGATGGTACTTCTACACAATATGGACGCAACCCTGGAGTATACGTATCGGGAACGTCAATTTATTTCGCGTCTAACTCATACTACGATCTTGCAGCATGGGAATGGACAGCAGCAGGTACGTACACTGTATCTGTTACTGACTCATATGGTGATGGTTGCACCTGTACTCTTGAGGCTTACAGAAGCTACCCACCTACTCAGCAGGCTAACGACGTAGTGTTCGAGATCCTAGTTGATTCACTTCCAGAGGATACAGTTGTTAACTACACTATCAACTACGAATTCTTCAACGTCTTGATGCACCAAAACATGGTAATCCCTGACAGCGCTGCTGGTGCAGATACTACCAGTACAGCACCAGGAACATTGTACTCTGCTAATTATTCGTACACAGGATATCTACACGATGCTTGGGACTCTGAGGATTATTACGAGATATACATCCCTGAGAATTACGGAATAACTGTCTCAGTAGTAAGCGATGTGAAGAACGATATCGATCTATACTCCTCGTTCGGAAACAATCTCGGTGGTGCTGACCCTGCAGGTCCAATTACAATGGTGTACAATCCTGTAACAGGAGGTTCTACTGAAACAATTACCCTAGACGCGGTGGTTGGTTCTGGAATGTACACAATGATTGTCCAGATGTGGACTGTGGACAACGGACCTGACGCGGGTCAGGATGACGCAGGTACTGGAGGCGATGCAGCTGACCACCACCTAGACTTCGGAACCAGTATGTGGTACCTTGGTGGTGTTCACTTCAATGATGGAACGACAGCCGATGGTACGGTTACATGGCTCAACGCTAGTACCCAAAACGCAACAGGTGTGCCTGTTGACGCATCAATGACTGGTACAATCAACCACGTTTGGGATCGTGTCGACGCATACAGACTAGCTATTCCAATGGGATACTATGCAAACATCACCGTGTCGAGCGATGACGACTCAGCAGTATCGGCTACAATTTTCCAACCTGATGCTTATCATCAGCCATACACCAATGGAAATGAAGGAATTGTTGCCTACATCACCAACTTCGCGAATCCGTTGGAATCACAAACTACTCACTTCAATGAGGGAGAATTCGTATCAATTGACATCTGGTCATGGAATATGGTTGGAGACACTGATTTCGAGTATCAAATCGATATTGAGTGGGACGATATTGCAAACCTACCATGTGCAGACGACGATGCTGGAACCTGCAGCGATGCACCAGATATCTACATCGATTGTTTATTGTATGGAGACTGTGATGATGGATTGATGATGAACAGTACAGTAGGTGTTAATCACACATTCACTGGCTGGGCTCACAGTGCTCTGGATTACAGAGACTTCTACAACTTCGATGTACCACAGGATTATGGAATTGAGATTACAATGTATGCAGATACCTCTACAAGTTACTCGATGACTCTTTACTCATCAACAGGTAGCTTCCTAGATTCATGTTATGATTGTGATCCAGATGATGTGGGTACTAACAACAGCGCTTCCTTCACTGGTGGCGAGATAGTTGCTCTATACGTGCGCGCTAATACATATCACGACGAAACAACTGGATGGTACACCATATCCTACTACATATTCACTCTCGATACCGACGGTGATACGTGGTTAGATACAGAAGAAACAGATTGTGCCGCAGCATCTACCACAGGTGCTACATACGATCCATTGGACAACACAAGCTATCCGCCTGACAACGATGCAGACGGAATCTGCGACGAGTTAGATCCAGATGATGACAACGACGGTATTGACGACACATTAGATCAGTTCCCATTCGATCAGAATGAGTCTGGTGACCTTGATGGAGATAACATTGGAGACAATGCAGACGATGACATCGATGGCGATGGTTGGCTGAATGATGACGAAACCGACTGTCTGACCGATGCGTTTGATGCAGCAAGCTTCCCTGCAGATATGGATATGGATGGAATTTGTGACCCTCTAGACCTAGATATGGATGGGGATGGAGTTGCTAATGATGCAGACTACTACCCAGCAGACGGTGGTGCGAGTGTCAACACAGATGGTGACGAATATCCAGACGAAATCCATCCAGGATGGACTGAAAACGCTTCAGCATACCTGTACGACCCAGATAATTCACTCTTCGAAACTACCTTGATGGCTGATTCTGATGACGACAACGATGGTTATTTGGATACTCACGAAGTAGATTGTATGTCTGACCCATTAGTCTCTACAAACGTACCAATCGATTCAGACGGCGACGGTATTTGCGACGTAAATGACGATGACATCGACGGTGACGGCGTGTCAAATGATGACGACGCATTCCCACTATCTGCTTGTGCTGCTGTAGATACTGATGGCGACGGATACCCTGACTCTCTTGTCGCGGATTGTGCAACTAACCTCGTAGAAGATCTAGACGACGATAACGATGGATTCAGCGACGTAGCTGATGCCTTCCCTCTAGACGTTACAGAGTGGTATGACACAGACATGGACGGCATCGGTAACAATGCGGACCTGAATGATGATGGCGACGCATGGACTGACTCTGAGGAAGAGGACTGTGGAAGTGACCCATTAGATGGTGACTCAGTTCCTGCCGACTACGATGGAGACATGGTTTGTGACAAGTTAGACACGGATGATGACGGCGATGGTGTTGTGGACACATTGGACGCATTCCCATTCGACGCATCCGAGTTTGCAGACAACGATGGTGACGGCCTAGGCGACTACGCTGATAGCGATGACGACAACGATGGCTGGTTGGATGACGAGGAGCCAAACTGTGGCACTGACCCAATGGACGCCAACTCAGTTCCTGCGGACAATGACATGGATCACGACTGTGACATCTCGGACCAGGACGACGACAATGACGGAGTATTGGACATCGATGATGACTTCCCAATGAATCCAGCTGAGTACCGTGACCTAGACGGCGATGGCATTGGCGACAATGCTGACAATGACGATGATGGTGATGGATGGCTAGACACTACAGAAGTTCTTTGCAGAAATGCAGCAGGTGGTGTTGGAGACCCGAACAACGCAGCAGTATTCCCAACTGACAACGAGACAGACCCTGGTGCAGACGGAATATACGGCACTGATGACGACATGCCTGACGTAATCAAGGGAGATGGTGTTTGTAACGCTCTAGACCCTGATGACGACAACGACGGCGTTCCAGACCCAGCAGTATACGTTCTAGATGCAAATGGCGTCTGTACAACCTGTGAGGATTGGGAGGACCACTTCCCATGGGACCCAACCGAACAATTCGATGGTAACAACGATGGAAAGGGAGACAATGCAAACAAGTTGAGTCTCATGGATGATATTTCAGCCGAACCTCTTCCGTTTGTTGCAATAGGGCTCGTAATCGCCCTTCTAGTCGGATTGGTTGCTAGAACTGCTGGCGGCCGTGAAGAAGTCGACGAATTCGATGACTACGACGAGACTGAAGAGTTCCTCGACGAAGAAGACGAAGAAGACGAAGAAGAGATCGAAGCTTGA
>DAPQ01000053.1:12945-13707 GCA_002502175.1 Euryarchaeota archaeon UBA19
CAAAACTACAGATTCTCGGTGTAAATATTACACCACATCTAGCGCGTCTGGTGTAAAATCCACACCAAAAACGCCCCAATTTAGACCGCAAATACCTCCTATTAGGTATGTATTTAGGTAATAATTTGGATGATTTACTTATAAACAAATAAAGAATTAATCCTTAATTCCGGCTTCAAATATTACTCGAATGTTTCATCTTCCTTGAGTACCCTTCTTATTTTCAAATAATCAATTTCAAGCTTAATATTTTGATCCATAATGAGGGCTCTTGAACTTGTTCTCGGCGTTGTTTTTATTGGATTCCGATAATGCATTCTCCGTTTGTTGTGGTTTATCAAGTTGATAATTTGAATCAATGGCTGTTTTTTTCGTGTTCAAAATCAAATCGAGTCAATACGCAGTGAAGCGTTTATTTTGCTAAATTATACGAATTTTGATAGGGCATTTTTCTTTGTTTTTTTGTTATTTTTCCAAATTTTAATATAATCTGAAACTTGATTATCAGCCCCTCATAGACCGCCCCACCCTATAGGGTGGTTTCCGCAACCTTCTAAATGCAGAATGGACGTGGAACCAAACATGGTTGCAGCCATGCCGCTCTCTACAGAGAGCCTAGAGAACAAGAAGACAGTGACAACGAACGACCTAAGGAACCTCGCTCTGTTCCTTGCTGGAGGACTAGCATTACTGCTAGTTGCAAGCCAAATGGTGGATAGCGGTAGCGCTAGCGCTACAGCTCTGGAGGAAACTTCAGAAAAG
>DAPQ01000052.1:0-4025 GCA_002502175.1 Euryarchaeota archaeon UBA19
AGCGCGACAGTCAGCTGTTGCAAGCCTAATTCGCGCCCCTCGTCGCTTGGATAATATTCGTGAGACGCTCAAGTCGATGCGCGACTTAGAGCGACTTTCAACTCGCTTGGCCTATGGTAGGGCCAATGCGAGAGATTTGGTTGCAGTCGCAGATTGTTTAGAGAGAATGCCGCGACTGCAGGGATTACTTTCTGAAGGAGACTCTGAGTTACTGCACCAATGTGCAGAAGGATTGTCAGATCTCGACCCTCTAATGCACCATATCGCATCTAGAGTTGTTGAAGAGCCTCCGATGACTATCCGAGATGGTGGTATTTTCCAAAATGGCGTTAATGAGCAACTTGACGATCTACGTCAGAAGGCCGGAGAAGGCACAGATTGGCTGAAGGGATTCGAATCAAGGGAGCGCGAAAGGCTCGATATTCCTAGCCTCAAAGTAAAGCAAAATCGTCAGTTTGGCTTTTTCATTGAAGTCACTAAATCTCATTTGGATAAGATACCAGAAGAGTATCGACGAAGACAAACCATGACCAATGCCGAGAGATTTACTACTGAGGAATTGAAGGAGTGGGAAGAAGTCATTTTGACAGCAGATGATAGAGCGAAGGCGCTTGAATACGAATTATTTCTCGAACTCCGTCAAGAGGTTGCATCACAAGCGGCTAAACTAAGTGAATTAGGACGGAAGGTTGCTTCCGCTGACGTCCTTTCAGCCTTCGCTAATCATGCCCGAAAACACTCTTGGAACCGACCGGATATCAAACACGACTCGACCATGGAGATAGTAGCAGGTCGCCATCCGGTATTGGAGGGCGATGGTCGCTTTGTTCCTAATGGAATAAGTTTCGATAAACGTCGAAAATTCCTCCTCTTAACAGGTCCAAATATGGGTGGTAAGTCGACATACCTTAGACAAACTGCACTAATCACAATCCTCGCTCAGGCTGGATCATTTGTGCCCGCTGAAAAAGCAAAAATTGGCATAGTGGATAGAGTATTTACTAGAGTTGGAGCGCATGATGATTTACGCCGAGGTCGTTCGACATTCATGATGGAAATGATTGAGGTCGCACATATTCTACGAAGAGCCACACCTCGAAGTTTGATTCTTCTCGATGAGGTAGGTAGGGGCACCTCAACTTTCGACGGCTTAGCAATCGCTTGGTCTGTTACTGAAGACATATCCACCAGAGTCGGAGCTAGAACATTATTCGCAACTCATTATCACCAATTGGTCGGCTTAGCTGATGAGATTGAAGGTCTGGTAAATATCCATGTTCAGGTTGCCGATGTCAAGGGTGAAATTCGTTTCTTACATACTGTCGCCGACGGGCCTTGTGACGATTCGTATGGTGTGCAAGTCGCTGCCTTGGCCGGCCTTCCTATCGGTGTTGTTGAAAGAGCACGCGACTTGCTGATATTCCTCGAAGGTCAAGCACAAGGTGCTAGAGCAGGTAGCGACGGGACACCCGATAGTAGGGAATCAGGGCAGTCCAGTCTTTACGGTTGGATGCTACCTACTGGAGAAAAACCAGCAATGCCTAATCAACATATTTCAGATCAAGAACCGGCCAAGGAAATAGTAGTTCAAGAAGACCCAGTACTCCGAGAAATAGCAGAGAGGCTAGAATCTCTTGACCCTGACACTCTTACTCCTCGAGAGGCATTAGAGGCTCTCTACGCAATGAGAGCAGCTCTCAATAACACCCTTGATGGAAAACAATTGGAGGAGTAATAATGGCATCTTTAGAGAAGCCAGAAAGAGTTTCGATAAAGCAACTCGATGAGTTAACCATCGGAAAAATCGCAGCGGGCGAGGTAGTTGAAAGGCCGGCTCAAGTTGTTAAGGAACTGATTGAAAATTCAATCGATGCTGGTGCCGATCGAGTTAGAGTCGAAATCGAACGGGGTGGTTTTGACAGAATCACCGTTATCGATGATGGTCATGGAATTCCAAAAGACGAATTGCCATTGGCAATAACACGTCACGCAACCAGCAAACTCTCCGGTCCTGAAGACTTGAGCCATATTGAAACAAAGGGATTTCGAGGAGAGGCTTTGGCTTCAATTGGAGCGGTTAGTGAACTAATCGTTGCGAGTAGAATTGGAGAGGGCGATGGAGTTCAAATTCGAGTGGATAATGGTATTGTTGGAGAGGTAGAGGCTGCTGGAATTGCTCCAGGTACTCAAATCGATGTTCTCAACCTATTCGCCAAAGTTCCTGCGCGACTTTCCTTCCAACGCCGTCCTTCAACTGAAACCGCAGCCATTGTTGATGTTGGTGTACAAATGGCATTGGCCGAGCCTAATGCTGGTATTTTCATCGAAGTGGATGGTAGGAAGGTATTGGATTGTCCTCCAGCAGAATCAGCAGAAGACCGATTGTACGATTTGTTCGGTTCAACATCTTCAGAACTAATCCCGCTTATTTCTTCTGAGGCTGATGATGATGCTCCAGGTGATGAGAAATGGACAGGTTGGATTTCACCACCGGGACTGACTAGGAGTAGAGCGGATGATGTCCACATCCTAGTCAACGGGAGGCCGGTAGCACCTGGTCCATTTCTTCAATCCGTCAGACGTGGTTATCATACTCGATTAATGGTGGGCAGACATCCAATCGGGGTTCTATTACTTCGCCTACCTGCAGACGAGGTGGATGTCAATGTTCACCCAACAAAAAGAGAGGTCCGGCTGAAGAATTCATGGCGTGTATTGGAGCGACTTGAACGTTCGATAAAACACACACTTTCGCAAATCGCAACTAGGCCAGAAGCTAGTGAAGAAACTATTCTGGAAGGTATCTCTGAGAGGTCAGAGGCAAACACTCCTGCACCACCTGTAACAAATCTACCAGAATGGGCTAGCGCTGCTAGTGAAAATCAAACAGTCCAGACTCGATTTTCTAGCATTCGTCATTCTGTGGAACCTACTGTTCGCAGTCAATCAAAATCAACTTCTGAATATATCACTGAACAAGATACTCTGCCTGGGATGGACTCCGAACCCACAACTCCTTCTCTGTCTTCAGAGGAAAGAGAATTGCATAGACACGCGGTTGGTAGTTCAACTTCCCCACTTGACGAGCCAATTCCGAAATCAGCGGTAATTCCAGAACTTCCAGAGATGAATCCATTAGCGCAGTTGTCCGATTCTTACATCTTAGCCGAGGGAGATGATGAGTTATTCATAGTAGACCAACACGCTCTCCATGAACGAATTCGCTATGAGCGATTACGTGAACAGATGGTCAGTTGGGAAGGTCAAGATTTACTGACGCCAATTTCTCTTTCTATTGGTGCGAGACAGAAGGCTGCAGCTATTTCTCGACAGTCTACACTAGAGAATTTGGGAATAGCATTCGAAGCACACAATGACTCGCTACTAATTTCACGAGTGCCGGAGGTTTTGATAGGGCATGAATCCTTAGAAAAATTCCTTCAAGATTTGCTAATCGAGTTAGTAAGTACTCCAGATGGAACAGAGGAGTTTGATGCTGTCACAAACCTCCGAGATCATATTGCATTCATGAGATCCTGTCGAGGTGCGGTCAAGGCAAATGAAAAGTTGAACCTCGCTCAAATGAGGAGATTATTACAGGATATGAGAACCGTCCCGAATCCATGGGCTTGTGTTCACGGCAGGCCTACAGTGCTTCGATTAACGATGAAGCACCTAGATCGTCACTTCGGTCGTCATGGTTGAGATAAGGCAAATAATTGCTGGATAAATCCAGGATGTGAAACCTCACAAATTTCCGCATCAATGATGTCTCCTCCAACCTTGCTCGCAAGAATCATTGCAACCATCGCCAATCGATGGTCCATGTGGGTTTGAACTGGCTCATTTGGTGCATTAGGAGTCTGTCCTCCAGGTATTACAAGGCCCTCTTTGGTCTCTTCCGCATTCATGCCGAATGACTGCAATAGTTCCACAGTACGCAGAATTCTATCTGATTCCTTTCCGCGTGCGTGTGGAATTCCGGTTATACTCCCTCCCTCGCCTAAGGCCATCCAAACAGCGGC
>DAPQ01000052.1:4422-5546 GCA_002502175.1 Euryarchaeota archaeon UBA19
TCAAATGCCATCAACAGCAGTGGATCGTATGTTGCCAATTCAGTTTGTAAGTGCAATCCATCATGGAGTATTTCTAGCAGAATTGCCATTGGGAAGAGACTCAATTCAGGCGGGATATCAATTTCATTGGGTGGATTTACATTCCAGGGCTCAAGAATCAATTGAGAACTCATTTCTATTGGGCAGCCACAACTTCGAGCAATGTCAAAAGTCATACCGAGATAACCCCTACTCACTGCTTCTCCTTCGACGTGTATCTCAATCGCCTCCTCGAGGCTTGGAGATGCCAGAATTAAGGCGCTAAGTGGCTGGCTTGATTTACTAAGATCTACAGTAGCTCCACCTTTCATTTTTCCATTTACAATAACGGGTAATGAATCACTATCCACATTCACTTGCAAATCTCTCAAGATTTGTCCAAGACTACTACTTCTTGCCCGTAATGATTCATCGCCATCCAATTTGACCTTCTCACCCATTGTTGCAACAAGGGCACTTAGGACTCTCGCGGAAGTTCCTGAGTTGCCACAATTCAGTCCTATATTCGGAGCACTAAGGCCCTGTTTCGGAGGAGTTACAAGCCAACCATCTTTGTTCTGTTCGACATTAACCCCCATTTCCTGAAGGCATTCTGCCATCGAATTCACATCAGCTCCAGGTGACTTGTTTAACTTGATTAAACAGGTAGAATTACTTTGAGAAATCATCGTCAACCATCGAATGATGTGGCTTTTGGACGGAGGCAAACTCCACTCATGAGAGCCGGAGAGATGCATCTCAGGTATGCTCAGCACAACCTCTCATCGAGGCTATACAATTCAACCCAACGATGTGCAATAGAGAATTTGTATCAAACAAATCTAGGCCCGAATGACATCTCCAAAATCATCCTCACCATTCCAAGACTTTGCTTTTTCATCGATTTCACAAGCAGCCAATGTTTGCTCAAGCGTACCTTTCATCTCAATCAAATTTGCACGTTCTAACATCCTCGGGCTAAGTCCCGGCATCAGTATGGAAATGGCTCTTGGTACTCGTTTTGGATAGACCTCGTTTACGTGTCTGACGATATTTGTTGTACAGGTATTTGTGATTGTGTTATACCATTCAGGATTCTGTGCTAA
>DAPQ01000052.1:5874-6047 GCA_002502175.1 Euryarchaeota archaeon UBA19
CTCTTTAGATAGGATTCAAGCATTCTTCTTTCGTTTCCAGGACCCAATACTACTGCCTTGAATAGATGAGTTACCGAGTGTTTTCTGCAACGTGTACGAACTCCAATGACATCCCTTTCTGTAGCCCAGACATAGATTAATTCGTATTCACGAAAAAGTCCTTTCACAGGGTG
>DAPQ01000052.1:6379-6537 GCA_002502175.1 Euryarchaeota archaeon UBA19
TATTTCTCGCCCTGCTCTCTTCTGACTTCAATCGAGCAGGCTAGTCTCCGTCCGTCTTCAAATTGAAATGAGAGAATTGTGTGTGCCATTTGTCTGTGTCTAGGGTCAAAATATTCCAGAGTTAACCAGATAGAATCTACCTTACTGAGGTCGAATTC
>DAPQ01000052.1:6869-7171 GCA_002502175.1 Euryarchaeota archaeon UBA19
TCGTCGATCCATCTCTCATCAAAATCCTTGGTAGAGCGCCAATCAAAATCCCGAATATTCTTGATTTTTGCAATATCTCCTTCGAATTCTATGGTCGCATTACGAGAATTATCATTGACCCATGAACGGTCATTAGAAGGCCGTAATCTCCGGACTCTAATCCAAATTGCGAGTAGAGATAGGAGCCCTATAAGCGTCAAGCCGGCAAGGCCGGCAGTCAACCAGCTGGCTACGCTCACAACCATCGAGGCGACTATCAAAGCATCAAACCTCTGCTTATTTTTGGTGGCGCGGCAGGGGAG
>DAPQ01000052.1:7545-8574 GCA_002502175.1 Euryarchaeota archaeon UBA19
CCAGGCTATGCGACTGCCGCAGTGCTCCGGCGACCTAAGATTGTGGCTTAAGGCGAGCGGTTGGAATCATTCTTCCTCGCTCGCTCCGTCGGAATCATCTTCATCTCCATCGATGAGTTCAGCAGGAAGACGCGCTACGAAGATTATTTCATCGACGTGAGACTTTTTGTCGGCGCCTCTTAATTCCATTATTCTCGTACCTTTTGTCACCTTACCCAATGTTTCTTTGGTTTGAGTAGCAGGCATGCGAATCATCATTCCACTTCCGGTCAACATGAATAATTGATCAGATAAATCGGGGATTTGTCTTACACCAACAATCGTATCTTCATCAGATAGCGCCATTGTTCGAATCCCTTTAGTGCCACGATTGGTCTTTCTGTAACCATCCCTCTCCATCACAGGCTCACCTTCTTCATCGACAAGTTGTGTTCCATCTTCACCTGTAACTTGAATCATACTTCCAGAACCTAAGCGGCTTCTCTTTGCCATACCATATTTGGAAATTGTAAGTACACTGGTGTCGAAATCATCAGTGACAATCATTCCGATTACACTATCACCTGATTGCAATTTCATTCCACTTACACCCTGACTGACTCTACCTTGAACTCTAACTGTGTGAGTAGTCTGAATCTCTCCACTTGCAGGGTCGGTCCTAGTCTTGACTTCCGCAGGCAAGAATCGGCAAGCATAACCTCCTGAAGATACCAAAACAACATGGTCTGCATCAGTTGCAGGCCTTACTTGTACCAATGAATCGGCTTCGCTTGCAAACTTCAAAGCATACTTTCCATTACGATTAATTCTAACATAATCAGAAAGGTTACTCCTCTTGATTCGCCCTTGGCTTGTTGCGAAAATCAGGTAGTGGCCTTCTGGATTTTCGATTAACTCTCTATCCATTGGAAGTATCGAGATGACTTTTTCATCATCTCTAATTCCTTGTAATAAATTGCGAATATGAGTTCCTCTTCCATACCTACTAGCGAGAGGAGTTTCCCAAGCTCGTAAACCGTAAACTCGCCC
>DAPQ01000038.1 GCA_002502175.1 Euryarchaeota archaeon UBA19
GGTACCGGATTTCCCAATTGAGGGGATCATGTTCCGGGACATTACACCTGTCTTGTCCGACGGCACCCTCCTCTCTGCTACAACAGATCTGTTCATCCAAAGGATGAATGAAGCCGGTTGGAAACCCGAAGCAATAGTCGGCCCAGAAGCTAGAGGCTTCATCTTCGGGGCTTTACTCGCCGCCGAACTAGGAATCTCATTTGTTCCAGTTCGAAAACCAGGCAAACTCCCAGCATCTAAGATGAGAGTCGATTACTCTCTCGAGTATGGAACCAACTCATTAGAGATGCACGAGGACGCGTTGAAGCCAGGAGAAAGAGCGGTAATAGTCGACGACCTTCTAGCAACCGGGGGCACGGTAAACGCCTGTATCGAACTCTGCCAGAAAGCAGGAGCAGAAGTAGTCGGCGCCCTATTTGTAATCGAACTTGATGGCTTAGATGGGAAGGGAGCGATCTCACCCATACCTAGCATATCACTATTGGACTTCCCAGCCTAAATCGGCATCAACGCCCCGATTCTTTCATAGCATCACCGGCTTTGCCATAGGAGGAATATCATGGCCGAGAAGTCAGCACCACCCCCTCCTCCACCAAGGAAGGGCGGCGCACCACCACCTCCGCCAAAGAAGCAAGCACCTCCTCCACCCGGCCCTCCGCCAGCGAAGAGGAAAGCGCCTCCTCCACCAAAGAAGGGCAGCGCACCACCACCTCCAAAGCGCAAGAGACCCGCTCCCAAGGGCAAGCGACCCGCACCTCCTGGAAAGAAACCGGCGCCAAAAGGGCGGAAAAAACCCCCTGCAAAGCGCGGGCCGCCTCCAAAGGGCGCACCAAAAGCTCCACCTACAAAGAAGCCCAAGGGCAAACCAAAATCCCGCCCAGCTCCGAAAAAGAAAAAGCGCCGCCGTCTTCGAATTAAATTGGGCCTTCGCGAATCAGAAATTTCAGATGAAAGCGATAGATACCAAGATGAAGTCGGTTGGACTTCAGCGGGTACAATCTTGGATGATTTGGAAGATACTCGTCCCAAAGAACCAGAGATTATCACTCACCAATGTTCCATGTGTGGTTCAATCTTACAAATACCAAAACCAAAGCGCGACCGATACAAGGTACAATGTACATACCCCGAATGTGGACACGCAGACATAATCGGCGTTTGAATCAAACAAGTAGTAGTATCCTGCGAGCCGCAGCGAGTATCAATACTACAACAAGAACAATCCTGACAGCTCTCTGTGGGATTAAATCTGCACCTAATCTAGAACCGACAAACCCGCCAATCAGTACCGCAGAACCGAAGGGGGCCAGAGTATCAGTTTCAACCAACCATTCTCCTGAAAGGTAGGACCCAGTTAGGGCAGCAGCGGAATTAACCCAAATGAACAGAGCCGCGGTAGCCGCCGCTGCCTTTGGTGTGGCCCATCGCTTCAATAAGAGAAGCGGTGAAAGAAAAATCCCTCCACCAACTCCAACAATTCCACTAACTAAACCGATGCCGGCACCAGCAGGTACTGCCTGAGAAGTAGGAAGCCTCTCTATAGATGCCTCATCAAATTCAGAATCGGCCTTGAATAATCTAAACGCAGCCCAAACAAGAGTAATTGATAGCAACGTATCATACAGAGCACCTTCAACCAACAAATATCCTCCAACAAATGCCATGGGTATACTTGCAATTACGAAGAGACCGGTCATTCTAGGGATGTGATGCCCAGCCCTTTGGTAATGATAGAAAGCAATAGCAGCGACAATTAGATTCAGACTCCATGCGTGTTGCTTCAACCAAAGCTCTTCCATAGTTGCAAACGAGGTCAAAGAAAGTATTGCCAAATATCCCGAAGCCCCCCCATGACCAACTGAGGAGTAAAGGGTTGCGACCACCAACAAAGCGAGCGCAATCAACGCTTCCTCAGTACCCAGCACGCACTCAGGAGGTGGGAATAACACTTCAACGAGGCGGTGTCTGGCGGACCATGGAGAAGGGCGTCTCTCTCGAGCGAGCAATCGAATTAGCCCTACAATATCCATTACCAAAACACTCCGAAACCATCTCATTAGATGCTGGAAGAGGGAGAGTCTTAGCGTCGGCATTAGCATCGAAAGTAGACGATCCTCGCTTCGATAACTCAGCAATGGACGGGTTCGCAGTAATTGCCTCAGATTGCCAAAGCCCTGGTGCTGAATTGACTATTGTTGGAACAAGCCAGACAGGAGGAGAGACTCCTCCATCGATAACCTCAGGCCAAGCATGCAGAATCATGACGGGAGCCCCGCTCCCAGAAGGAGCAGATGCAATTGTAATGGTCGAAGACACCGAAGCGAACCAAGAGCAAGTAACAATCAATGGGCCGGCAAGAACTGGATATATTCGCAAAAGAGCAGAGAATCTCTCGATAGGACAAGAAGCACTACCCGCGGGCACTCTACTTTCATCTGCGAGTATTGCATTAGCAGGCACAATGGGGCACGGAGAAGTCGAAGCAATCAAGAAACCAAGAATTGCTATCCTATCCACAGGAGACGAGTTAGTTCAACCAGGAAAAGAACTTGCTCCCGGACAAATTTACGAGTCAAATTCTCACGCCCTCGCCTCATTGGTTGAATCGATGGGCTGCGAAGCCGTAAGACACGAATCGGCGAACGATTCGATGGATGAATTGAGAACAACACTGGACACTCTTTCCACCTTCGATGCGATTCTCACTAGCGGAGGAGTTAGTATGGGTGAATGGGATCTTGTTCGGAAAATCATGGAAGAAGAGGGAGACATATCATTCTGGAGAATGAAGCTCAGACCAGGGGGCCCACCACTATTTGGAACATGGAAAGGAACGCCTCTGTTCGGGCTTCCAGGAAACCCTGTGAGCAGCCTTGTTGTATTCCACGTTCTAGTCGCCCCTTGGATAGCAAAGGCACTCGGATATCACTCTGAAATGGGCCCAAGACTAAGCCAGAGAGTTTCAGTAAAACTCGAAGAAGACGTTTCAGGCGCACCCGGAAAACTATGCCTAAGGAGAATCCGAATTAGGTCTGAAAACGGGCAACTACTCGCCACAACCCACACACATCAGGGCAGTGGAAACATGCACAGCATGGTCGCCCATAACGGCCTCACTCTTCTTCCTCCGGATACTGACGGTAAAGCGGGCGACGTCATAGACGCAATATGGATAATCTAGAGATTATTCACTCAAATATTTCTCATTAGATGTATTTTCGATAAACATTCTCAATATTGCAATTCCGATAACTCCACTTAGAGTGAAGAGAATCATTGACGAGACTCCTTCAGACGATATTGCCACACGGATTATGACAGTTGAGAGCACGAACCCAGTGTTGCGGGCGAGATTTCCGAAGTCGGTGTAGAACCAATACGAGATAAGTAATATCAGGATATCTGCCAGTATCAGGAAGGTGAAGAAATCAAGGAAAAATATGGCACGATCAACCGAACCTCCCCCCTCTTGTACCGCACTAATCCAGCTTAGCAAAGATATCGCACCAATTACAATGAATACAATCAGCATTATGTTTGCAATAGCCATCTTTGTCGTTATGAAAGCCGTAACATCATCAGACAGAATCTTGTCATCATCACCTTTTGAACTGATTTTATGGTAGGTCAATGAAGTGTAGAACAGCGCAAGGAAAGCCGCGCATTCGACCATAAGGAAGCCAACATCATCGTTGATTTCCCATTCTTCGGAATTTCCAACCTCTGACAATCTCTTGAGTATATCTCGAACGACAAGCAAAGTCGCTATTTCGTATTGCTTTCCGACCGAAGACGAAAAAGAATCGGGGATTGTTCTAATCAACTGATATACCTCGTACACTAGTAGAATAGAGAAAGGAGTGTATAGTGTCGCAAGTGGTGAATTAACCAGTTCAACCGAGTCACCGGTAACAGTTATTTGCCCTGAGGCATGTAAGGCCCAAACCACCAAATGGGAAAAAAACCCAAGAACTGCAAATCCAATTGCCGCACGACGAACTATATCGTCAGAGCTATCATCCATCAGGGTTGTAAACACCCCTTCCACAGTGTATTTCACATCCGAAATCGAAAACCCCTCGCATATAATTGTGAATTTCGAAAAACAAAACAAACAAAATGTTGATTAAAAACATCACATAATATACTCACCGTCATCACATATACATCATGCTTCGATACACATTTGCAGGATTAACAGTCCCACAGGTGACAGTAATTACTGGGATTTTAATGTCGATCGTTGGACTTACATTCTTCGGTTTTACCGATTATCTAACTGCGTTATTCCCCTCTCTTTTCGGCATAATACTTGTTGCCAGTGGGACGGTATCGATATACAGGCCAGAGTATAATGCAATATCCATGCACTTCGCAGTATTGGCATCTTTCCTGAGCGCACTACTTGGTTTATCCACAGCAATATTTGGCTCGTGGGCGACCACTGTGTCATTGATTGAACAGTTGATGATGAGCTCTCTTGCGACTGCTCACCTAAGCGTGTGCATAGCAGCCTTCGCCTACGGACGTTCGGATGAAAGCGCAGTAACTCAAGCCTGCGGAGTAAATACGAGCACATCTCTAGAAAAGGCATCTAGCCCAGTTCCAGCAACAGTAGTAGCAATATCCATGGATCGGTGAAAGACATGCTCAGTTCCGATATAGTAATCGTATTGTTGGGCACTAGCGTCGTAATCCTAACTGCTATCCTAATTAACAGACGACGAAATGCTTCCAAACCATCCTCTAGAGACCCATGGGGGTCCGGAGAAAAGAGTAGAATGAACTCAGATTACATTTACATCGATCAATAACCAATTACCTACATTTGCAATACATGAGTTCAAGGACAATCTCTCCCACCGAAGTCCACTGTAGGAGGGGAAGCATTGGCAGCGAGAAGGAAGAACGGAGCATCTAACGACGACTGGATAGTCGTCAGAGGGGCGCGCACGCACAACCTTCGAGATATCGATGTAGAAATTCCTAGAGGCAAATTCGTAGTCATATCAGGCGTTTCGGGTTCTGGGAAATCTAGCCTAGCATTTGACACCCTATACGCAGAGGGACAACGCAGGTACGTAGAGTCATTATCTTCCTATGCGAGACAATTTCTCGGGCAAATGAAAAAGCCCGACTGCGACAGTATCGAGGGACTTTCTCCCGCAATTAGTATTGATCAAAAACAAGGCAGCCACAACCCAAGGTCAACAGTAGCAACAGTAACCGAAATCATGGACTATCTCAGGTTACTTTGGGCTAGAATAGGCCTCCCTCACTGCCCAGAATGTGGTAAAGAAGTCGCCAGAAGAACGGTCCAGGAAATAGTCGATGACGTTTTGTGGAGGTTTGAAGGCCATGCGATTTCGATTTGGTCTCCCGCGATTCGTGCAAGAAAAGGAACTCATGCCGATTTATTCAACGCACTAGTGGAACAAGGCTACCTTCACGGGAGAGTAAACGGACGAGATGCAGAATTCGAAGACCCACCAACCTTGGAGAAGAATCTCAGACACGACATAGATGTAAGAGTCGATAGATTGAGACTATCCAGAGCCTCAAAGCAAAGGTTGACTGAGGCAATATCCGAAGGAATGAGAATAGGCGGGGGCGCAGTTGCCGTAGAGAGTCTAGAAGCACCAGTTGCAGGCCCTGAAGACAATTCCAAAGAACAGAGATATCAAACACAAATCGGCGAAACAATATCTTACACAGAGGAATTTGCCTGCCCGGAACACGGCTCTTTCCTTCCAGAAATGAGTCCACGCGTTTTCTCCTTTAACAACCCATTAGGCGCCTGCCCATCTTGTCAGGGATTGGGGGTACAGAGGGAATTCTCCTCAGATCTGGTGATCGACAGACTAGCAACAGTTGAGGAAGGATGCATACGCCCATTCCGAACTTCAATGATGTCTGGTTGGTATCGCTCTCAGATGACACAAGTCTGCGAGCATTATGGAATACCATCAGGGGTGCCATTTGGAGAATTGGATGAAGATGCAAAGGATATACTTCTGCACGGTAGCGGAAGTACAGCCATCAATTTCCAATTCACTTCCGATAGAGGATCATCATACAATATGACGCGGCCATGGGAGGGCGTATTCGCAAGGATTCGGAGAACCTACACAGAGACGTCCTCTGACAGAACACGCTCACGTCTAGCCTCCTACATGACGGATGAACATTGTATGGAATGCAATGGAAGAAAGCTAAACAATGCTGTAAGCGGAGTTACTGTTGGTGACGTCACCCTTCCTGACTTTTCCTCCTGCAGTGTGATCGAGGCTCTTGCAGTCGTCCAGAATTGGCGCTTAGGAAATGTGGACGATACTTGGGATAAATTGGAAAGAGATGTGCCCGAAACAGATATTGTAAATTTAGTCAAGCACCTTGATGAAAGGAATCTATTCATTGGTAAGGAAATCATCAAGGAAATAGAAGCCAGATTGCGATTCCTCGCTTTAGTAGGGTTGGATTATCTTACCTTAGACCGAAGAGCAAACACCCTCTCAGGTGGAGAATCTCAACGAATCCGCCTAGCAACGCAAATCGGCACTAGACTGACTGGTGTTATGTACGTCCTCGATGAACCATCGATTGGCCTTCATGCTAGAGATAACGACAGACTGCTGGAGACTCTTCGAGAACTGACAGACCTAGGAAACACACTCTTGGTAGTTGAGCACGATGAAGCAACTCTTAGACAAGCCGATTGGCTAGTCGATATTGGAGTAGGTGCAGGAAAAGAAGGCGGCGAAGTCGTGGCCAACGGACCACTCAAAACCTTACTTTCTTCCAAAGAAAGCATGACTGCAGCCTATCTATCTGGAAGAAAGTCGATACCACTCCCAGAAGATTCGGCAAGCCCCGATGACGAAAGAATGCTTACGATTCGAGGGGCTAGACAAAACAACTTGAGAGATTTAGACGTCGAAATACCACTAGGGTGTATGATTGCGGTAACAGGCGTATCTGGCTCCGGAAAATCATCTCTAGTAACCGGAACCCTTGCCCCAGCCTTGTTGAGAGAATTACACGGGGCCGATGTATCTCCTGGAAGTTATGATCGGCTTGAAGGTACGGAACACATCGACAAAACGATAGTAATCGACCAATCTCCAATAGGCAGAACCCCCCGTTCTAACGCAGCAACATACACAGGAGCATTTACTCCAATTCGTGAGTTATTCGCCGAGACCAAATTATCCCGAGAGAGAGGCTACGGCCCCGGCCACTTCTCTTTCAATGTCAAGGGCGGGAGATGCGAGGCTTGCAAGGGAGCAGGCTCAATGAAGTTGGAAATGAACTTCTTACCGGATGTGTGGGTGACCTGCGATGTTTGCAAGGGCAAGCGATACACACGTGAGACTCTAGAAGTCAAGTGGAGAGGAAAGACCATTTTTGACATACTCGAAATGCCTGTAGAAGAGGCGACAAAATTCTTCGCAAATCAGAAGAAAATCCACAGAATACTTTCCACCCTTGAGGATGTAGGTTTGGGATACATCCGCCTAGGTCAACCGGCGACTACCCTGTCTGGTGGCGAGGCGCAGAGAGTAAAACTCGCCACGGAACTACACCGGCCCGCAAGGAAACATACAGTCTACATACTCGACGAACCAACAACAGGTTTGGCAATGTCAGACGTACACCAATTGATTGAAGTTCTACTCAGACTACGTAGAAACGGACATACCGTTATCATAATCGAACATCATTTGGATGTCGTCAAGTGCGCAGATTGGGTTCTTGACCTTGGACCAGAAGGCGGCGAACGCGGAGGAGCAATCGTAGCCGAAGGGACTCCCCGAGAAGTAGCAAACAGTAAGTCCAGTTTTACAGGAAAGCACCTGAAAGAACTAGTCTAGCAGTCATTCAGCGACTCTAGTGCAAATGAGACATGTAACGCGGTTCCCAAGGGCAAAGCGTCTTCATCTACCTTGAATTGAGGTGTGTGCACATTGTATATGCAACCCTTATCTGGATTATTCACACCAAGGACAACAAAGCATCCTTTTGTTTTCTGAGTATAGAAAGCAAAGTCCTCACCACCCATTACCGGCGCTAACTCGTTGACATTTTCTTCACCAATCATGGATTCAGCCACGCCTTTGGCAAAATCCCAGGTTTCTGGATCATTGTAAGTAGGAGGGTAATCGTTACCCGGGAATGCAACATCTACTTCACAACCATTAGCCCGACCCACTAATTCGCAAATTTCTGAGACCCTTGTTTGCAAACGCCTCAAACCATCCATTGTCAATGATCGAACAGTCCCTTTTATCGCAACAGATTCCGGAATTACGTTGTGAGCATCTCCACCATTCACTGCAGTCACACTTACAACTGCAGATTCCAAAGGGTCAGTTTCTCGAGAAACAATGCTTTGGAGCGAATCAATGATTCTAGAAGAGGCAAGAACCGGGTCCACGCAAAAGTGAGGAGAAGCAGCGTGACCGCCAACACCTCTGACTTCAATATCCATGAAACTGGCAGCCGCCAAAAACGAACCCGCCCTAGAACCGACTTGGCCAGTAGGCATTCTAGGCCAGACATGTAAGCCGAAAATACGCTCAACTTCAGGATCGTCTAATGCTCCTTCGTTAGTCATTTTTTGTCCCCCTGCACCGCCTTCTTCAGCAGGCTGGAAAAGGAACTTCACAGTCCCATGAATTTCCTTTTCACTGAGAATTTTTGCCGCGCCTAGCAGCATTGCAGTATGACAGTCGTGCCCACAAGCATGCATTTTCCCATCTATCTCACTCTTGAAATCAACATCGGCCGCTTCATGGATTGGTAGAGCATCCATATCAGCTCTCAACGCAATACACGGCCCATCTCCATTA
>DAPQ01000055.1 GCA_002502175.1 Euryarchaeota archaeon UBA19
GAAGGTGATGCTGTTTTGACGTTCTTTCCAGCAACAACATTCTTTATTTTCGTAACAGCAATGTTTGTACTTATTGCAAACGAATTACTACTCAAGAATTCCAATAATGAACGAATCGATCTAAGCTTTCTAGAAGCCTCTGGACGACTGACTCTGACAATCTACGTCCTTCACTTTGCAATTCTTGGCATCGCTGCAGAATACATGATGGATCAACCGCGTCTCTCAGTTGCAGAGGCCTTTGCGGTGACATTTGCACATACACTAATCTGGATTCCGATAGCTAATTTACACCAGCGCTACTGTCCGAAAGTAAGCCTCGAAGAGTTACTAAGAAGAGTCAGTAATTGATTTTCAGTTACTTGATGTTGTCCAATTTACAGGTCCGAACCATGTGTCTCCATTTTCATTCGAAGCCTTGACTCTGGCGTAGTACGTCGAATTACTGGATAAGCCTGTAATCTCGTAATCTGACCAACCAACTGCTGAGTCACCTAGGGATGCACTATTGGCCCAAACCCAAGATTGGTTACCCATATCCATTGGCCCGTAGTAAATTGTTAGTGAGGTATTCGTTCCATTATCGTAAGTTTCCCAACTAAATGTTGAACTGCTGGATGTGGTATTATTTACGCCCAAGTTTCGAAGTATCGCTTGATAGGTGAAATATTCGCCTCGTAACGGATCATCTACCCAGATTGGGAAATGGGTAAGCGATTCGTGTGTATTCTGGGTAAGTGGGAAACCCCACGCTGCATGATAAGGAGCTAAATTGTACCCTGTTGCGTTTGAAAGATGCAACACCCAGGCATTGAATTCCTCATCACCAGTTGTTGGAACCTCTGCCGCAGGTAGTGTGTAATATACCGTTAAGGCTTGAGTTATCGGATCCCAACCCCACTCTTCTTTGATTATCAAATAGGTATCTAAAGCAGTCCAAACAGACCAATTGGCTATATTTGAACCATCATCAAAATAGCCCCTCATACGATTCGCTCTTTGAGCCGGGTCAACTGCGTTGTGACCCTCTATTCCAACCAAATCTTCCATCAGATAAACACTAGCAAAATTGCACCCAGTTTCTGTTGTCCCCGGAAGCGTGGATGGCATCCATTGATGGTTGTGTCCTAATTCGTGGAACATCCCCCAATCTCCATTCTCTGACATATAGGACACATTGACTACTCCTGCCACGCTCAAATCATGAGCCATGAATGGATATCCTGAATGCATCCAACCTGCTGATATCTGAGCATCAAAGACGGCTCGCTCAACTCTTGGCCATGGTAAGTAGCCATACAACTCATGCTCCATTTCTAGAGCAATATCCCACCAGTCCATCAAATCTGTTGGATTTGATAAATCCCGAATTTCATGACTTGGAACAGTCATAATGAAATTATCCGAAACCAATTCGGCCCATGGAGCGGGATTATCGCTTTCCGAATATATCCATTCAAAGTCGGAAGTCTCTCCAAGAACAAACATCGGAGCCTCTACCGCATTTGAGAAATTAACTTGGAACTCGCCCAATGTAGAACCCGGTTCTATTGCAATGTAAATCGGCCCTCCGAAGGCATTTCCAACCTCCATGCTAACATCATCAACATACCACCATCTGACAATATCTGGATGTCGATGTAACTGGGTCTTTGACCACAACTTATCACTATGAGCACCAACCAAGACGTAGGTTCCTGAGTCGACTATTTCCGAAGGAAGAGTTACCGTCACAACTTCTCCTGGTGAAGCATATAGTCCGGTACTCATCCTAACATGCGCTCTAGCACCCGCATAACCAAAGTTACTCGGAAGGCCACTTTGGTTACCATCGACCGAAACAGTGGTTGACACTCTAGTAGCATTTGCTGGTACTTCGCCCGGGAATTCCACATGGCTAGGATGAGCTGGTAATTCGTTCGCTGGAAGCCCTTGCGTTAGCGCAGCCTCGACCCTGAGTAGAGTGTCGGCAACCGGGTCATCTCCCATGTTATGTCCTACATTCTGCCATAGAGTTCCATATTCGATTACTGTCCATCCTGTTGCATTGACAGTATCACGAAGTGGAGACCAAAAATCATGGAAATCCAAACTTACTACTCCAGTGCAAACCGAGAGCGTAGAATCTGCGATTGAAGCATCATCGATCGAGAGTTTTTGGTTGTTAATTCGGTCATCATAAATCGCCTGAATAGCAGATTGTGGTCTCGTCAATGAGTGAGGAATTTCAGTTAGATTTACACTGTTATAACCCCAAGCCTGAGAGACGAAAAGACCAGTGGTTTTTGCAATCTTGTTACCTGGATAATTATGGGCAACATCTGAATTTGAGTATGACCAATACCAAGCATGACCTCCCATAATCAGCCCCCCTCCGGCAAGTACGAAATTGATTAAATTCAGATTATCTTGATCGTCGTGCCCATTCCAAAATTCGTCTAATAGGCAATCAATTCCCGAAAGATCAGCAGGGGTTACCGAGAGATGTACTGTGTGCCCTTCGGCCTGCAACTCATCTTCGAAGTCGTCGAATCCAGCCCCATAAGCGAGCCCTACGTTTGCATTTTCACCACATACCCATTCTACCGCACGTAGTGAGAATTCTGTCTCCTCTGTGCCACCACCATCAACCCAACTTTCGTGACCATATCCAAGCATCTTACCTCTGCCAACATGGCTAGCGGAGATTACTGGAATACTATCTGTATAACCGCCCTCTGCGAAACCAACAGGGAACGACCACTCTCCAATTGGCAGAATTGGAGATGGCCAACCGCCCCAATTGGTTTGTCCCATGCCACGTAACAGTTCTTCTTGATCCGCCCGTAAATCATGCACCACAATCCAAAGAAGAAGGCCAACTGAACCTCCAGAGTTATTCGCCCAGATTGTATATTCTATCCAATCTGTATTGTGAGTAGGCGTACCGGAAATACTACCGTTGTCGAGAAACGATAAGCCGGTAGGAAGTTGTGGCTCGATTTCCCAAGTATCTATTTCTGGACCATCATTATTCGCTTGAATAAATACACTCTGATTCGCTTCGAGAATGTATTCGTTGGACTCCCAGTAAATCAAATCCGGAGCCATACTAGTGATTTTGATTTTGAATATTGTAGAAGTAGACCCTCCGGTGTTATTTGCCCAGATAGTCCAAGTTTCCCAAGATGATTGTACATCACTGGCAATACCGGAAATTGTACCATTAGCAGAATTGAATTGGAAGCCTGAAGGTAGACTAGGGGAAATTTGCCAAGAGTCGGGTGTCCCGCCGATATATGTGGGTGTAATCGATATCTGTTCTCCGATTCTCAAGTCATGCTCCCAAGGATTGTAGAGTAGATTTGCTACCGGAATGTCAGCTACACTAATTAGAACATCAACTGAAATTGAACCGCCAGAGTTTGTAGCCGTGATACGATGCATTGTTAGGCTCTGAACCTCTGTAGGAGAGCCGCGAATTGAACCATCAAATTGCAATAAATTGAGCCCCTCAGGTAATGGCGGCTCGACAGACCACGAGGTGATTTCTCCCCCGGTAGTAGAAGGGATTACCTGAACCACATCACCAATACTAAACTGCATATTGTTGCTTCCATATCCTAACCCCATTGGAGCTTCATGTAGTACGATGATTCGTATTGTGGTTTCAACAGAGCCGGCTCTGTTAGAGGCATTTATTGTATGGTTGGAATCACCCAATTGACTTGGGGTTCCAAAAATTGAACCATCAGACAACAGAGTGATTCCAAGGGGTAATTGCGGGCTTACCGACCAATCCTCTGGTGCTCCTCCTTCAAGATTTGGGGCCGCAAATCCGCAAGGATTGTTTAACTCACAAGCAAGGCTTTGTTCTGGATAATTAATCGCAATAGGAGGGTTTTCAATTACTTCTAGGTCAATCCATGCATTTGTTGAACCCATAGCATTTGACCCGATAATTGTGTACCGAATTGATTGGCTTACCTCATCAGGAGTTCCTGAAATCACCCCACTATCTCTATCGAATGTGATTCCAGAGGGAAGGCTCGGATTAATCACCCAAAATTGAGGGCCGTCTCCTGTAAATGAGGGAGTTAATGCTTGCATTTCTTCTCCAATAAATAGAGTGACTGTACTCAAACCATAAGACAGGTCTTTGGGCTTTTGCATTTGACGACATTCGGTACCTGTGAAGACTTGATCCGGCCTACAATCATCTTCGGTTATCTGTTCCTCAATACAATCTGGATGGTTAGGTTGTACCTCACAATCAATCACCTCAGGTTCAGCAGAGGAATCCTCGAAAAGCCCCAAACAGCCAGATGATAGCATCAGCAGAGTGAGGAGGACAGCCGTCTCGGCCTTTGCTACCATATTTTCGACCACCTATGGTGGTCGTGATAAATACTGACCAAATGATGTCTGCATTATATCTCAGGATAGGCGGGGCCTTCCTGAATTGCATATTTGACAGTTTGAAAGTCGGATTTGAATTCAGCAATGTCGGATTTTACGGTTTCTGGATTTTCCTCTGACAACAATGATCGGGCAAAGAATTTGGCAACATCTTGCATCTCATCTACACCCATTCCTATACGGGTTAACTCGGGTGTGCCAAGCCTCAAACCGCTAGGTCCTGACATTGCCTTAGTGTCGCCTGGAAGCATGTTCATATTGGTGATGATTCCACAGTCTTCCAACCTTTGTGCGGCTCTCTTTCCAGCACCTGAATCAGGCCCACCATGACGAGTTAATATTTGGTGACTTGCGGTAAAGTTGCGTTCCTCAGCAATCACATCAAAGCCCTCTAAGGACAATGCGGAACCTAATGCTCTGGCGTTGGATACGATATCCTTAGCGTACTGCTTTCCATGGGCTTCAAACTCAGCCATTGCCACCACTTTACCTGCTACATGATGAAGATGATATGACGAACAGACTCCAGGAAAAATAGCATTATTGAGCTTCTTTTGCAATAATTCATCATCTGAATCACTTAGGACAAAACCACCCTGAGGTCCAGGGAAAGTCTTGTGGCTAGAACCAGTCATTACATCGGCACCTTCTCGAAGTGGATCTTGAAATTCCCCTCCTGCGATTAGCCCCAATACATGAGCGCCGTCATACATCACACGCGCCCCGACCTCGTGAGCCACATCGGCTAATTCTTGCAGAGGAATTGGGAACAGAATTACTGATTGGCCGAATAAACATAATTCGGGTTGTTCAGTACGAATTAGCTTGGAAGCCGCGTCAACATCCGGCTCCATTCTTTCCTCGTCCCATGGATAGGTGACAAGATTCAGACCACGCATGCCAACAGCACCCATAGGGTGGTGTGATATGTGGCCGCCATCAGCAGTCGAAACTGCGGTAATCGTGTCACCTGGCTTTGTTAGAGCCTTCAAAGCGCCCAAATTTGATACGGTACCAGAAGTCGATTGTATGTTTGCAAATTGGCAATTGAAAACACGCTTTGCAGATTCAATCCCAATGCTTTCGATAGTATCAAAATCGTCGCACCCCTGATAATATCGCTTGCCGGGTAAACCCTCCGCATAGCGCCCATGAAGGTCACCTTGAATGGCTTCTGCAACCAAAGGAGAGAGGATGTTTTCGCTAGCAATCATTGGGATGGAATCGCGATAATGTCGACCGGAAGCCGCGCTCGCTTGCATTACCGCATCTACCTGCTCTCGAGGATTCATATGCTATGCTTGAAGAATCGGTCAAAGAGTATAACGGTCAAGGGTGCTCTGAATTACAAGAATACACAGTAGTCATTTATTTCAATCCCAGCCACACTCCGCAACACATGTCTAGCACCCCTAAGCCACTTGTACTACTGATTGCCCTACTCATGGTTACATGGGTTCCAACGGTGATGGCAACTGATTCTGACGGAGATGGTGTGAATGATTCTGCAGATGATTTCCCTAATGATCCATGTGCAGACACCGATACTGATGGAGATGGAATGCCAGATACAATCAGTTGCCCTAGTAGTTCTGGAACCGTAGCTTATACTTCATTTGAGGAGCCATTTACCAACGGTGCAAAATATTTCGATACTGGAAATCAATCGGTAAGTAGGTACCTTTGGAACAATGCAAATGAGCCAGACATCGCTCATAACCAGACTACTGGTGCTGAGATGGGCTTTACCCTATATTACACCTCAAACGGGGGGGTCGGACTTACAGATGGAGATTACTTTGGTACAGCGAACTATACAGGCACGGTTGGGAATTACACCGATGGAACCCAAGGATATCAGATGGGTGATGTTGATGGAATGGCAACTTTGACTCTTGACGATGTTACAGCGGATTCAATGACTTTCGACTTATATGTCCAAGGTGGTTCTGGCAACAGTTACGAAAATTCTGACTATCTTGTCGTTAAATTCGTTGGGAGTTCCTCGACACTTGAGTTGGTGAATGTAACAGGTGCTACAGGTTCCAGTAACAATGGAGGATTCGCAAATTACATGGGGGTTTGGACAAGTTTTAGTTCAAACATTAGTTCTCTTGGCCAAGGTAATTTAGTAATTGATTTCACTTCCAATTCTCAGTCTGAATCTGTCTACCTCGATAACGTAATTTTCACCAGTGCTAGCTCTGGAAATGGAACAACAACAACTCTTGTTGAAGACGATGATGACGATAATGATGGTTATTTGGATGTAAACGAT
>DAPQ01000083.1 GCA_002502175.1 Euryarchaeota archaeon UBA19
TGGTGGAATAACCATGAGCAAATCCGATATTTTGGGATTCGCTGGTGGTGACAACAGACCAACTTCTGAACATGACAGAATACTTTTCGAGAATGATGAAGTCGGTGTTGCACATTCCATTGTTCACTTTGCAAATGATTCTGATTCAGAAGCGGTTCTCTCATTCATGCGCTTCAAGGATGGCCAAATAATTTCCATGGAAACTGGTGCTACACCACTCAGCGATGACTACCAATTGATTGGATCCTAAATCTTAGCGATTACTTTCAACTCAACTGCGATTGGAGTAGGTAGAGCCCTAACTGCCACTGTTGTTCGAGCGCATTGAATCTCTGAGAAATACTCAGCATATACTTCGTTGTAGCCAGCGAAGTCTCTATCCATATCTACTAAGAAAGACAAGCAATCTACGACTTTGTCAAGTGATGAACCAGCCTCTTCTAGAATTGTCTTGATGTTCTCGATTACAGCCCTTGTTTGAGCACGTATGTCGTAATCGAGAGGATTACCATCAGCGTCACGTATAGGACCCCCTGGAATTTCATCAGTTTCTGCTTGACGTGGCCCTATTCCGCTAACAAATAGTAAGTTTCCAACGCGGTATGCGTGAGGATAAGCGCCGACAGCCTTGGGAGCGTTTTCGGAATATTTTGGTCCGTCGTCGCTGGTGAACTTTCCTGCGGTTTTTCTTCCGACTACTCCGCCAACTATGCCACCAACAGGTCCGCCTACTGCTACACCTGCAGCAGCTCCGGCTGCACCGCCGGCTGTGTACAACATCGATTTTCCATATCCATCGTATAGAGCCTCAATTACCTCATCGGGAGCCTCGATTAAATCCTTAATCATCTCAAGTCTATGTAAGAAAGGTGCTTCTTCATCTTCTTCTTCCGGACTTGGCTCTTCGGAAGTCATTCTAGCATCCCCTTATCGAGGACATTTCTATCTCCTCTGTAGAATTCAACATCATCCTCGTCAAACTCCTTGTCCCCCACCGAACCTGTAGATGGGGTTAGTGTGATTACCGCTCCTCCACTTCCGTGCAGTGCTTCGTAAGCCAATACTTCGCCGTCGTAATTGTTGTGCTGCCCCATGGTCGCAGCAAGCCACCAAGCTGGTTTGTATGCAACGACTTTCTGGACTCTAATTTGTCCGTGTATGTCGCGGCTCAGTTGACTCAAATCCTCTAATCTACCATCATCGAAGAATTCCAAAATCTTGCGATTCCAATCATCGTCTTTCTGAGAGTGGATTCTGTCCTCTTTGGGGTCTATGTGTTCTGTGAACATACGATTGGAAAGACTCGAGACTACTACGACTACTGCCTTCTTGTTTTGTTGGGCCAGTGTATCTCTCACTGCCTTGCCCAGTACGATAGTCTCGGAACGATTAGCATACATGTTGCTAGAAAGAATACAGGAAGGGATTCGATTATCTGGGTTCAGCAATTGCAAAGCTACCACTGAGCCAGTGTCGATTGGGAAGCCTTCGTATTCGACAGTTCTAGCTTCCAAGCCCCTCTTTTCGCAATTTTCTTTCATTGAATGAGCGAATTCGGTGTCCATATGGAATTCATATGGCATACTACCAAGATAGTGAAAATCGTCATCCACATGAGTCCATATCGCCTTTTCTAAGGCCTGAATTTGATGACCAATAATGCTCGGCCAGGTAGTTGAATAAACTAGGATGATATCAGCATCGCTTTCTTCAATTCGCTTTCGACACTCATCGTATGCTGCTCGAAGATTGCTGTATCCTTCGCTTGCTTCAGGAGAAAGTAGCGGTTGTGGATGGGGTGGACAATAGATTCCGAAGAGAATCTCGGGTTCATTCGTTTCACTCATTTTCTCACCTCAAAGTACGTACTCACGAGTATCATCATTCGGATCCCAGCACGCGATTACGTTTCCAGTCCCGATTACTGATTGGTAGCCGTAAATCTCAGCAGGGAAATCAGGGAACCCCATGGCTCCGAGCATCCAAATCAAGCCGCCGCCTTCTGTTTCAGCAATTGTTTGCTCAGTGAATTCTGGCATGATATCGATTACCTCGCGGCTTTTTCCGTCCCGCATCATTTCGACGATTTTCATATCCCAAACATATTGGCTGTGATTGTAGATATGCTCCTTGCTCATATCTTCAGGTAATGGCGCTTCTTCGACAAAGTGTCGGTGAGATAGTGAGTGGCTTGCTACCAGTACTACGCGCTTGCCACTTTCCTCAATCGCCTTTGCACAAGCGCGACCTAGTGCAGTTGCTTGCTCAATCATAACTTCAGGAGAGTAATAGTGAGTATTTCGATTGCTGGAAATTGTCACAATCGGTTTGTCCCATTCAGGATTTAGCAAATGGCAACTGGTAATAGTTCCATAATCGACTCTGAAATCTGGATTTGTCATCATCTTGGTGATGATGCCTTCCTGTGAAGCCGCATCTCGCATGGCTTCTGAGAGCTCCACGTCGACTTGTAAATCGTAATTGTAGCGAAATAGGTTAGGGAATACTGGATCAACGGATTTCGACTTGAATTCGGGAAGACCTAGGAAATGAGTTCCAATGTAGGTCTGCCAGTGTGGAGTGAAGATTACAATTGCATCATAATCAATATTTTTCAATTTTCTAGCGAGGCGTTGGTATCCCCACCGAAGTGTTTCCCAACCCCCCTCTGAATATGCCTCATTTTGCGGCGGGTTGTCCGCATAAACTAGGTGTGGAGGGTGTGGAGCAAGGCATCCCGCGACTATCTGGCCCTTCGCCATGAACTGATGAGGTCCTGAAATCTAAAGAAAACCTTCCGCATAGATTCAGCACCTTGATGTGGGACTTTCAGTCGCGCAAGAACGTGTATTGGGACGGGAGGCGACCCACGAGTCTGTGGTTGATTCCATTTGCGATTGGCCTTGTATCGGGTGCCTTACCGTATCTAATCAACCACGAATTATTCGACAAATCTTCCCTAATGGAGCCGGTTGGTATTAGCGCACTTCTTGCTATTGGTTTGCTAGCATTACCTGATTCCAAGACAGAACGAAAAATCGAGATGTTAGCTGGAATCTGGATTGGTATGTCAATCTCTTACTTTCCTATTGCATTATTCTTTGTCTGGTTTATTCCAGTTATTCTATATTGGATTGGCCGGACCCTAAAGGTTCAGGAAAGTCATTTCCCACCCTTCAGAATTGGATTGTGGATAGGTAGTGGAATATTATCTGGAATCTATATTGGAAATATCATCGCTTTCAATTTGCTTTGAGCGATTAACATAGCCCTCAACCACAATTCCGAAAATAATGAAAGATGGCCAACTGGCCAGTAATGCACTCCAAATTAATTCATCATCAACATATTCCATTGTAATGCGGACTTCTGCGCTTCCGTCTGCTGATTCCGACACTCTGAGTAGTACCAAATATGAATCAAATAAGGAATCTATCTCTACTTCCGTATTCAATAATTCACCTTCTGCTAGTGACGATAGGCGGTAATTAGAATCCATAGTGGAATCTGAGATTATCGAGTCCCAATCGATTATTCCTTTGTCAGAATAAGGAACTACTTGGTCTCGATCTACTATCATTACATCAACAGGATTTTCACCAACATTTCGAATCTCAACAGCCACGGGGTGGGAAAGACTGTGAACCTCAATTGTGTCAAGTTTTACATCGCCATTACCTAATCGATAATTGGGTATATCTTCATCAGCACCTGGGCCATCTATTGCACCGAAAATCAGAACTCCACTGAATAGCAAAACAGAAACAACGGCGAAGATTGATTGTTTGCGGTCTGGTAGCAATTCTTTCCAATCTTTCAATGCTGTTTTCCTCAGAATAGGTTGCAGGGAGTGACAAAACATTGCGCAAACGATTGCAAGAATTATTCCAGGGATTATGTCAACTATCCAATGAATTCCGAGGTATTGAATCGAGAAGAAGTAGATTGCAACATTCGCCATAACGAAAATATCGAATTCGCGATGTCTCCAATCTTTGATCTCAATTCCGAGTTCCCGACAATGCAGGCGATTTAGGATAAGTAAGGAAATTGGTAAACCGATGTGTAAACTTGGAACTGCATTGTCCATTGGGTCATGGGTAGTGAAGAAGGCCAAGGTGAATTCATCGTGGTAAAGCGGGGCTTCCATACCAGGGATGAAACTACTCGTCACCTCGACGTTGAAGAACAAATACATAGGAACAGCAAGGAGATATATCACGAAATAATTCAAAGCAGCCTTGTCAGCCATTACTTCATCTCTGGATAAAATGTAGTACATTGGCGAAAACCAAATCATAAACAGATACATGAAGAGATAATGAGCGCTCAACAAATCGGTCAACAAATCGCTGTAGAAAGTCTCCTGAACCCAAAGAGTCCAGTCGCCTTCAATCGCGTGAATCCAATGTGTATAACCACCAACTCTCGCCTTCATCGGCTCATTGTGATGATCAATTATTGCCTTGTACAGGAACATCAAGAGATACAGCGCGATATGCCACCAATACCCCTTATCTCGAATTTCATTGAGTAGTCCACGCAATGGAACTCGCATGTGCACCTCATCACGAGTTAACAAGCGTTGAACAGGGATTGTCATCAACAGCAACGCGAACATCGCGTACTCATACGGCCCCGGTGGCCACTCCATAGCAACACTCGACTGACTTATGCTGATGAATTGTACGGGTCAAAGAGGAGGCTTTCTGCTTCAATGCTACTCGCAAATAATCAAGTCAAAGGCCTCACATGGGAAATCATGGATGGGCATGATGTGTGGTTAGCGGAGTGTGAAAAAATCGGCTACAAGCCCGCTGCACGCCGCTACGAAGAGGGGACACGGACAAGCCAAGATGCCGCAGATCAATTAGGCTGTGAAGTTGCTCACATAGCAAAGTCGATTGTCTTCGCAGGACAAGAGGGCGCTGTTGTTGTGATCACCAGCGGAGCAAATCGAGTCGATCGAAAGAAGAAATTGAAACGTTTACTAGGGTACAAACCCAGCATGACCAATCCCGAATATATCTCTGAAAAAACGGGATATGCACCCGGTGGAGTGCCTCCCTTTGGTCACAAAAAACCCTGCACTGTTCTAATGGATGAAGACCTCTTCCAATATGATTTGGTATGGGGTGCTGCCGGTTCGGCACAAACGGTTTTTCCAATCACTCCGGATGAATTACAAAGAGTCGCTGGCGCTATGGTTGGAGATGTAAAGCAGTAGGCGATTGAATGATTGTCGAACGAATGATTGGGGCTTCCTCTACACTTCGTGACGATGTAGAATCATTTGCTGACTCATTGGTCAAGGAAGGTTCGGTTGATGCGGTATACAATCCGTTGGCATACGCTTGGAAACCACATCATGCCTACTTAGAATTAGCATCAGGAGGAGGAGCAAAAACCCTACTTCTTGGTATGAATCCAGGACCGCATGGTATGGGTCAGATGGGGATTCCTTTCGCTGCAACAAGTGTTGTACGAGACCTCTTGAAAATCACAGATCTTGAGGTAGAGCAGCCTAGGAACCCTCACCCAAAGAGGCCGGTATCAGGACTTGATTGGCCTAAGGAAGAAGTCAGTGGCACCAGACTATGGGGCCTTCTGGCAGATGAATATGGTAATGCTGAGTCAATTTTCAAATCGGTTTTCTTACTGAATCATTGTCCATTGATGTTATTCTCTGGAGAAAGAGCCACTAATATCACACCTGACAAAATTACCGGGCCAACCACCAAGGCCTTGCTAGAAAGATGTGATGAACACCTACGAGAAGTGGTAGAAATAATGCAGATTGAGCGAGTTATCGGCGTTGGTAGATATTCTGAAAAAAGAGCACTGGACGCTCTTTCTGGAAGCGATGTATCGGTTACTACCTGTTGGCATCCCTCTCCTGCTTCGCCGCTTGCAAATAGGAATAAAGGCGAAGATTGGAAGAAAAATGTCAGAAATGTTTTACCTTAAATTTACTATAGCATAGTGTAATGAAACTTACTAAGTTTCAATTATTACACTAGTAAACAATTAAGTCAAGATATCCATTGTCAAGTCACATGTCCGCTATGATAACGCCGGAGTATCTACTTTCGAATGCCAAGAAATATGCCGATGAGCCTGCTCTTTCTTCAAAGGATGCGGCTGGCAATTGGGTCACTACCACGTGGGCTGAGTTTAGCAACTACACAATGGATGTGGCGAAATCACTAATCGCAATGGGTTTTGAAAGCGGGGACAACCTCAGTATTTATTCATACAATAGGAAAGAGTGGTACGCAGCCTACTGCGCTGCTAACATGGCAGGAGGGGCTGCGGTAGGTGTCTATCACACATGTTCTCCAGAGGAAGTTGACTGGGTTGTTGGTAACTCCGATTCCAAGGTAGTCTTTGTAGGAAACAATCCCATGGATGGTGGCGACCCTTCGAAGATGTGCTCAAACAGGCTAAGCGCGGTACTTGATGGGCTAGAAAAGGTCGAGATGGCCGTTGTAATGGACGGAGTAAAAATGGACCACTCCAAGGCGATTTCTTGGTCAGAATTCATAGCAATGGGAGCTGGATTAGCGGACTCTGTTGTGATGGAAAGAATCGCTGCTGTGAAGCCTGATGATGTAGCTTCGCTGATTTACACATCCGGGACAACTGGAAACCCAAAGGGAGTGGTTCTGACCCACGACAACATGGATTTCGAAATCGGAGAAGTCCACAAGCTGGTCACCTTCAACCAAGGCGAAGGGTATGTTTCCTGGCTACCCTGCGCCCATGTCTTCGGTCAACTTGCTGACAATCATATCTGGATTCGCGACGCAATACACATGAGAGTAGTGGACAATCCACTTCACTCTATAGACTACTGCAAGGAAGTCAACCCCCACCTGTTCATTGGAGTGCCTCGAATTTACGAGAAGGTGTATTCCAACCTAGTTGCGGGACTCGGAAGCAAGGTTGGTTGGCTGAAGTTACCAATACTTGGGAATATAGTCAGGAAGAAGGCAAAGCAGAAGATTGGTTTCACGAACCTCAAGTTCGCGATTACTGGTGCGGCCCCCATCAACCCTGACATCTTGCATCTTTTCCACGATCTGGGCATTCCCATTTACGAGGGCTACGGTATGACAGAAACCTCGGCCGGAGCTACGCTCGGACATGGCGGAGCTAACAAGATTGGGTCTGTTGGAAAGCCACTCTCAGGTACCGAGCTTAGGATTGCTGACCCTGATGAAGGAGGTAACGGAGAGATACAATTCAGAGGAAGGCACGTAATGGCGGGTTACTACAAGAACCCTGAAGCTACTGCTGAAACAATGACCGAGGATGGTTGGCTCAAATCGGGTGACCTTGGAAAGATTGACTCGGATGGTTTCGTCTATGTAACTGGTCGACTGAAGGAAATCTATGTCAGTTCCGCAGGAAAGAACATCGCGCCTCTTGTTATTGAGGAGACCATGAAGTCAATTCCAGTTGTATCACAGTGTATGCTGGTTGGCGACAACAGGAAGTACTGCAGCGCCCTATTCACTCTCGACGTGGGAGCCATACTCAGAGACGTTCACGGCCTAGATGGAGCAACTCAAGTCCCGAAGGACCCTGCAGAACAACTGGCCAAGCTAGCAGAGTTAGGTCATGACCTGTCAGAGTATACCGCGGTTGGTAGTGACATATACAATCAACTTGAGGAAGCAGTTATGGAACTGAATAAGAAGTTCAGTAACCCAGAGCAAATCAAGAAGTTCACAGTTCTACCTCGTGACCTTGGCGTTGACCAAGGTGAGTTGACACCTACTCTGAAAATTCGACGAAAGCAGATTCGTGAGAACTGGGCTGCCGAAATCGAAGAGATGTACGCTGACGCATAATCGGTGATTCGATGAACCCCGAGGCATGGGTCGCTCTGGCGACCGTGTTTGTACTCGGAGCGATGAGCCCAGGCCCCAGCCTTGCAGTAGTCCTGCGCAATACTATGGTAGGGGGCCGTAGACAAGGCGTGATGACTGGAATTGGTCATGGCATCGGATTTGGAATCTACGCATTTCTGGCTGCCGCCGGTATAGCAACCGCATTGTCTGTACACGATTCAACCGAAACGATTCTGAAATGGGGAGGAATTACCCTACTGCTTTGGCTAGGGTATAATTTTCTCAAAGCATCAATGGCTGAAACCCACTCTTCTTCCGATGAAAATCATGGACCATCCGATCGAACTGGATTCGTTCAAGGCTTTGCAATCGCCTTACTAAATCCAAAAATTCTCGCTTGGATGTTGGCGCTTTACGCGCCTTTCATCGAGGCAAATATCAGTACTGAAACTCTGTTTGGTATGGGTCTTCTGGGAATGGCAATTGACGGAACATGGTATGTCACCGTGGCTACGGTCTTAACCAGGGGAGATGGAGTATCGAAACTACGTGCTCAGGCTCGAAAAATCGATTTTGCAATGGGCATACTAATGTGGGTATTTGCTGCCATATTGTACATGGATTACCTGTGAAAACTACACGAAAACAACCGGTAATTGCAGTAGAATTTCCAAAACTACTGCCAGTGCATTTGCCTCAACTTTGGCGTCCTTACCCCCATTAGAAGGTGGAGATAGGCGATGAAGTTCATCGGCATCCAACCAAAATGAGCTACAACTTGGGCAGCCGTCGATTTCAATCGGGTCTGTAAGGCTGCCATCCAATCGTTGAAATGCAAAACTTCGAACTTTCATTTGAGAATCACAAAAAGGACAATCGATATCGTCCGGTGTTCCTTCTTCTACGAATCCCTCATGCATCTCTTGCAGTTTCTCTGAGCAGAATGAAGAAGCGGCTGCATCGGCGTTTAGCAACATTCCAGAGCAGGTTTCACAGTGATGTATTCCATTTCGATGATATGCGGATCTTTGAGACGCTGAAGGAGGCACCAAATCGGAGCCATCACGAGGACACACATACGCTTCAGGTACTCCCGACATAGTTCTTCGACAGTGCTTCATATCTTCAATACTCACCCGGCGAAGATAATTTTACGGTCAAATATTCTGTCGTCGCCTTCATTTGGGGTTTGTGGGTCGCATGCACATGGTCAGGGAGGGCCCCAGCGATGAGATCGTGGTTACTCCGCTACGAGTAGTTACGGCTGCGGCCATCTTTGATGGCCATGATGCAGCGATTGGTATCTTCCGTAGGATCTTCCAATCTATGGGTTGTGAAGTCATCCATTTGGGTCACGATCGTGGGGCGGATGAGGTTGCAAGAGCAGCGATTCAAGAGGATGCACATGCGATTGCAATAACTTCCTATCAAGGAGGTGCGGTCGAGATGTTCACCCACACCAAAGAAATACTGGATGAGGCTGGATTCGGGCACATTTTCCTTTGTGGAGGGGGAGGAGGAACTATCCTTCCTTGGGAAATTAAGAAGCTTAGAGATGAAGAGATTGCTCGCATATATTCTCCAGACGATGGCAGAGATATGGGTCTAACCGGCATGGTCGAGAACGCAATCGAAGAAGCTGGAAAAATCGACTTGCTTGACAATTCAAGATTCAATTCTCTGAGTAAGGCAATTAGCGCTGATGACCATGGTTCAGTATCCAAGTTACTTACTTTGGCAGAAAATGCCAATGATTCAGAATTTCAAGCGGTTCTACAAAGGGTTCGTTCAGTTGAGGCTGATTCAGGATGCCCTGTTGTCGGATTAACCGGAACTGGAGGAGCAGGCAAATCGAGTCTTACTGATGAATTGATGTTGCGTATTCAACGCGACAATCCAGGTGCTAAAGTCGCTCTTCTCGCCACCGACCCTACTCGCAAGCGAACCGGTGGCGCATTACTCGGTGATAGAATTCGAATGAACAGCCTAGCAGATGATAATCTGTTCATGCGTTCATTTGCTAGCAGAGCTAGTGGAAGAGAGATTGCAAATTGTATAGATAGGGCAATCGAAGCCTGTCAAGCGGTTGGCTTCGACCTTATTCTAGTCGAAACAAGTGGTATCGGTCAAGGCAATGATGCCATCACTGAGGTTGCAGATTTATCGATGTACGTCACAACTAGAGAGTACGGAGCCCCGTCACAGTTGGAGAAACTTGCAGCACTTGATTTCGCTGATCTAGTTGTGCTAAACAAATTCGATAGACCTGGGGCTGAAGATGCGCTAACCGAGATTCGAAAACAATTCAAGCGCAATCGAGAAATGTGGGATGCAAAGAATGAGGATTTACCAGTTATACCGACTATTGCTAGTCAGTTTGCCGATGCAGGTGTCGACCTACTCTGGCAGAAATTAGCAGGTTTACTCAACGAAGAACATGGTCAATCATTCGAGGCGTCTGAGGCGCGACTAGGTGCTGATGGACTACCACATCGATCTGCACCCATCCCACCTGAAAGACAAGGATACCTAGCAGAGGTAGCCGCATCTGTTCGAGATTACCATGCTAGAACCGAAGAGACTTCGAGAAATGTAAGGCTGGTTCAGCAATTGGAAGCAGCTGCTCAACAGATGCGTAAGTCAAACCGATTGACATCTGCCGCTGACCTGACTGCAGAAGCCGAAGAAATCCGCAAGCGAGTTCCCGAATCTGCTTGGCAGATGCTGAAGGAATTTGACGAGCGCGCTGCGGCATATCGTTCTGGGAATGCATCCTACACAGTCAGAGAGAAGGAAATTCCAGTCGAGACGACCACTGAAACCCTCAGTGGTCTCGACCTACCTCGTGTTGCCCTTCCTGATACAGAGGATTGGGGCGAAAAGATGGAATGGATTCGTTCTGAAAATGTTCCCGGAGCATTTCCATTCACTGCAGGGGTATTCCCATTCAAGCGCGAAGATGAAATTCCATTGCGAATGTTCGCAGGAGAAGGCAGCGCTGAGAGAACAAACAAGAGATTCCATTTCCTTTCCGAAGGCCAACCATTCAATCGACTTAGCACGGCTTTCGACTCGCCTTCTCTGTATGGTAGAGACCCTCAGACCAGGCTGGATATCTTTGGGAAGGTCTGCGAATCAGGCGTCAGCATAAGCACAGTCGATGAGATGGATATGCTGTTCGACGGCTTCGACCTTTGTGCCCCAAATACTTCGACATCAAAAACCATCAATGGTAACTATTGGTGGCACCTTGCAGCCTTCTTCAATGTAGCAATCAAACAGCAAGTTCGTAAGTTCGAGAAGGAAAACGGACGGGAGCCGAATGAAGAAGAGTATCAGGAACTAAAGGCCTGGGCATTGAACAATGTGAGGGGTACTGTTCAAGCGGATCAACTGAAGGAATCAATGGGGCAGAATACCCTTGTTTTCAATCTCGATACTGCTCTTAGAATGATGGGAGATGTGGCTGAATATTACGTTCAGAACAACATCCGTAACCACTACTTTGTCTCGATTTCCGGTTACCATATTGCCGAAGCAGGTGCCAACCCAATAACACAAGCAGCGCTTACTCTAAGCAACGGTCTAACCTATGTTGAACTGTTCAAGGCAAGAGGTTTGGACCCTGATAAATTCCTCAGAAACTTTAGTTGGTTCTTCTCAAATGGCATGGACCCAGAATATGCCGTAATCGGAAGGGTCGCTCGCAGAATATGGGCGATTGCCATGCGCGACATCTACGGAGTAGGTCATCGTGGTCAGCAACTGAAGTATCATATTCAATCCAGTGGTAGAAGTTTGCACGCACAGGAGTTTACCTTCAACGACTACAGGACTACACTTCAGGCACTCTACGCTCTAGCGGATAATGCCAACTCTCTCCATACTAACTCACGTGACGAGGCCTTCGGAACTCCAACCGAAGAGACAGTTAGGGATTCAATCGCAATCCAAATGATTCTATCCAAGGAATACGGATTACTGGCTAATGAGAACCCAATGCAAGGTTCTCATCTCTCGACTTGGTTAACCGAACAAGTAGAGGAAGAAATTCTCAGAATATTCGAAGAAATGCACCGCCGTGGAGGTGTCTTAGGTTCCTTGGAAGTCAATTA
>DAPQ01000051.1:0-5156 GCA_002502175.1 Euryarchaeota archaeon UBA19
GGAACTCTTTGTTGGTCTGCAGATCAAGTTACAGTATGTGTCGATATGAGTAATGTGAAGAAGAAGATACCAGTTCCTAGCTGGATGAGAGAAGGCCTTTCAAAAATGGCCTCAAACTAATCCATTTAGGGTTTGGGCCACTTCTTTCCAAGTGCTGTACGCAAATCTTCATCCATAGTCGCATCCCACCAATTTGCGTCTCTCCAGATAGCATAGCGCCCTCTTATTCCTCGTAGGTCGGCTTGGTCAAGACGACAGCGTTGGAAATTTGACAGATTCATTCGTGCCTTGACGAAACTCGCCCCACGCATATCCGCATCATCAAACGCGGCCTTCATCAGATTTGCACGCTTGAAGGAGGCCTTCCGAAGATCAGCACCCGACAAATCGGCGCCTTCTAAGTCCGCTCCATCAAAAACCGCCCTGCGAAGATTAGCCCCTGACAGGTCAATTCCACGAAGGTCTGCTCCAACATGAGAAGTGAAAGACCAATCCTTTGGTCCTTCTTCGATATCTTCATCGCTCACGACGATAGCCTCTCAAGGTAGTCTCTACCAGCGTCTGTAAGTATCACAAATCGATTCTTATCAGTGCCTGGTGGAAAGGTTAGCAATGCCGGTCGCCCTCTAGATGCGGAATCTTCCAACATTCTGTTGATGTATAGCGAAACGTTCCACTTCTCCAATTCTTCATCTGTCCAACGGCCAGAATCCTCGATTAATTTCTTCACTTCTCGAGGAGGGGTATTATCCTCTTTCTCAACAGAACGAAGATAATGAATCGCTGCTAGAATAACATCTCCGGTTCTGTATATGTTACAATTGTCAATCAGTCTTCTAAACGCAGAACCTCGTTCTGGTACTCCAGTTTCACTTAGGGACTGACGCGCAGCGTCAATCGCATCTTGTCTGGCGGCTCGAATTTTGGATAGCGCAGAAGCCCATGTGTCCTGTTCCTTGAGTTTCAACCATGAATCATTCACTTCACGAGCCGATCCTGTAAGATCCACTTCCGTCGAACCGACTCTGATTATGATTCTTCCAATGTCGCCGTTATCTTCCTCAGACATACTACCAACTCTTCGATTAATCACCAATTGATAAAATAATCCTCAAAATAATATCAGAAACATAAGCCCATATTGTTGCCTCATTCTACATCACTTACAACCGTTTGATTCAAGACTCTTCGACATCAGCCGGTGTTCGATGGCTACACACGACAACTCGGGTTACCCTTTGGTTCTGCACTCTTCTGCAGATCCAACAACCCTTGGTGGCACGGCAATTTGCGGCTTTTCCACAGTCGGTTCGGTTGGAGTGATTGCGATGTCTCACATCATTCAGACACTAGATCTCGACCCTATGGGGACAGTCTTGCATCCGGAGTTCCCAGCAATCGCTCTAATTCATGAATCAGTGCCAAAACATCCAGTGCGAGTCTATCAGGGAGAAGGTCTGGGAATATTCATTGCAGAAATCCAATTTCCTCCTCAAAACGATGTCCACTTTGGCGAGACCGTACTAGAGTGGTTCACAAAGGGAGGTTTTGACAGATTGATTGTAATTGACGGGGTCGTCAGTAACGAGCTGGGGATCAAGGAAGAAAGTGACCTTTGGGGTGTTTCCTCAACCGCAATAGGGCGAGATGCCCTCGATAACTCAAACATTCAGCGTATCCAACAAGGAATCGTTTCTGGAATCTCAGGCTACCTAATTGCTGAAGGTGAGCGCAGAGGCCTAGATGTCACCGCGCTTCTAGCAGAATGCAATCCAATGTACCCAGATGCGCGAGCCGCATTATTAGCAATCGAGGGTGTTTGCGACTTGATAGACATGGAAATACCAGTCAAAGGACTTCTTGAAGACGCTCGCGCTATAGAAGAAAGAGTCCGTGAAGCATTTGAGCGAGCGCAAGCAAACGCTCTACCAGCCCCCGAAGACCAAGACGATGACGATGAAGTCAGAATGGTTTATTGATTACATTCAGTAAAACGGATTTGTACCCGCTGCGTGATCTGTTGAATCGATGACTTCGACAATCTCTGGAACCTTTTCCTTAATCATCACCTCAACGCCTTGCTTGAGTGTGACATCAGCCATTCCACATCCCTGACAGCCTCCGCCAAAGGCGATTATTGCCTTGTTTTCGTCAACTCCGACTAGTTCGACAACACCTCCGTGGCTGGCAACTGCTGGATTGACTTCGTTGTTGATGATTTCAGCAACTTTCTGAGATAATTCATCCACCCACATTGGATTTGGATTTTCGAAAGAGAATCCACCACCCATCAAGGTCTCTTTGAAATCGAGGGTTGAACCATCTAGATACTGAACACTGCGAGCAGCAATTCGAACTGTTACTCCATCAACCTCGTTGATGTAGTCATCTTCTGAGCCTCCGTCAGCAGCAACGAATTGCAAATCATACTGGAAACCTTTCGGCCCCCTACCAACGATTTCAACGCGCAATGACAATTCTCCTTGGTCAGCCTGCTCCGCGAATGAATCGAGCATTTCACGAGCCTTTGGCGTAATGGCTAGCATGTCCTTCGACCCTTTCAGACGGCCACCCGTCTTCAACCTGCGGGCGAGACGGTGCTAAACAAACCGAAACTGAAGTAGAAATCAACTCACAAAGTCTCCTAACTGCATCAGCAAGCCTTTGAGACATTAGGTCTGAGCATAACTCATGGCGCAGGAGGAGGTCACCGACCGACTAGGTAGGCAACTGCGTGACCTGCGAATATCGGTAACCGACAGGTGCAACTTTCGGTGCCCATACTGTATGCCTCGAGAAAGATTTGGCGAGGATCATACTTTCCTTCCTAGGCGGGCATTTCTTTCGTTTGAGGAAATTGAAAAGGTAGTCAGGGCTTGTATTCCTCTAGGCTTGGATAAAGTCCGGTTAACCGGTGGAGAACCATTGTTAAGGCCCGACCTATCTGACTTAGTAAGCCGCTTATCTGACCTTGGAATCGATATTGCCCTGACTACCAATGGTTCACTTCTTCGACGAAATGCCGAGGCTCTCGCTGAGGCTGGATTGAAACGAGTAACAATCAGCCTAGACGCAATTGACGAAGAAGTACATCAGAAGATGAGTGATTCTTCAGTGACCGTATCTCAGATACTAGATGGAATAGAAGCCGCACGGGAAGTGGGCTTATCTCCAATCAAAGTGAATTGTGTAATCAGGAGAGGTGTAAATGAGGAACAAGCGACAAAATTGGTTAATCATTTCAAAGACACAGGAGTAATTGTACGCTTCATAGAATTCATGGACGTCGGTCGTACGAATGGTTGGACGCTAGGGGAAGTAATCCCCAGTAGAGACCTCCTAAATCATCTGCAAAAGCAGTTTGATTTGGTCCCACTTGAATCCGAACGGTCCTCTGATGTAGCAGTACGCTGGGGGCACTCAGATGGTTCGGGAGAAATCGGTTTGATTTCATCCGTCAGCGAACCATTCTGTGGGGATTGTGTTCGGGCTAGAATTTCTGCTGACGGCCGACTGTTTACCTGCCTATTTGCATCTGGAGGTCACGATCTAAGAGCACTAATTCACGATACAAATGGTGGCGATCTCACCGCAGCGATTGCTGCGATATGGCAACGCCGTGCTGACCGATATTCTGAGTTGCGTTCAGAGGAAACCTCAGCGTTGCCAAGAATCGAAATGTCATACATTGGAGGATGAAATTTTTTTCAATGCAGCGACGATATCGCCCCAACAAGCATCTGTTCTAATCGAAGGCTCCGCATAATGGGAAACCGCCGCACTGTGACCCTGTTCTTGTAACAATTCTACCATTCTTCTAGGGCTAGGTGGTGATCCCTTTTCTTGCCAACTCGCCAACTCATCAACTGCAATCAAATGATGTCCAGATATCGAGGTTGCTTCTTCCGCGATATGTCGAATTGCTCGTAGAAGCCTTCGATTTTCCGCCTCAACATCCTTCTCAGACCAACCCGCTAAATCAGCCTCATCAAAAGTTGGAGCACACATTTGTAGGGCTCTTTCTTCTGTCATAGATGCCATAGTTTCAGCATCACCCATTGGGCCAATCCACATTGGACCCGATACCCTCGAATCCAGTCTGGAGACGGGGTGTGAAAGCGGAAGGAAACAACGAATCGGCAACTCACTAGAATCTTCTGGCGGCAAGAATCCAGCTGAAATAGACGCCTCAACTTCATCCTTTGTAGGAGAGAAAATCCGCCAACCCAACGACTCCTCCACATCATTCGCTCCTTGCATTACTTTTCTCACTCGAACTGAGACTCGAAGATGATGCGAATCCCAGATTGAAAGTAGAGGTTCGATACTCCGGTCATGGCGCGCCGCGGCTCTTGCAACAGTCGCCATAAGAACCCTAAGACCAGAATCATGCTTGAGTTTGTCAAGACGTACTCTGGCACCATATCTTCTCATCAGGGGATTCTTTGAAGAGCCGCTCAGTGCAGCGGTATCGGTAGCACTGACTTCCAATACTCCGCGTCTAGCAAGAGCTTGGATTGCGGTATCTAAGAAAGCAACTGGAGAGCCAAATGGATCGATGTCAATCCAATGCCATCCTTGAGATAAGACACTTGTGCGTAGATCCCCTAGGAGAGGAATCAACTCTCCATTTACAGATGAAAATTCAGACTCGGTAGCCATAGCCCAATCCAATGCATTTTGATCCATGTCGCCGATGGTTGCGATAAGACGGGATGATACTTCATCGGGTAATTCGTTCAACCATCTTCTTGCTCTCAAACCAGAAGCGCTCAATCCATCAAGAGCCCGAACTTCGGAATCCCCTAGCATTCCAGATTCAATCGCATATGCCATCAAGAGTACGCTACGAGTTCTAGATCCCGCCATCGCCGGATTGTGAAAAACGAAGCCTACACTTTTCGAACTAGGGCCCTTTTTGTTCGAATCGGGTAGTTCGGTGACCCTTGTTAGGGTTCTCCCCTCCCTGTGAATAAGGCCCGGCCACCCAGGTGGTAGATTCACTTCCACGACCATGCGAAGCCACTCTCACACATTGGTTTGACTACTCTGAGGTGTGAATCAGTAGTGCTCGAATACAATTTCAGAATCAGCGTGAGTTACGCGGTGACCATCATCGGTAACAACTCCAACTATTCTTGTACCCGACAGCCTCT
>DAPQ01000051.1:5543-8690 GCA_002502175.1 Euryarchaeota archaeon UBA19
CCCATTCCCATATTGAATACTCTATGCATTTCCAAATTTTCAACAGGTCCTGTGTCAGCCATCCAATTGAATTCGGGTGGAATTGGCAAGGGATTGGAAATATGCCATCCTAGGCTATCGTGCAATCGCAATAGGTTCGATAGCCCTCCACCTGTGATGTGTGCAATTGCCTTGATGTCTTCAGAGGCACAAGGCCCATTTCCATGACGGCAAGAATCAATCAAATCGATTATTGGGTCAACATAGATTCTGGTAGGATTCAACAAGACTTCCCCCAAAGTCGCGCCCGACTTATTTGCTCCTTCGATTTCTCTCCCCGGATGGTTAGTGTCGAATGGCGCCGTATCACTTAATGACAAGCCAGACTTGTCTACAATTGCTCTGAGTAATGTATAGCCATTCGAATGAACGCCACTGCTAGGTAAACCGATTAGTACATCACCAGCCTCTAGATGTTCTCCGGTTATTGCCTGACCGGCCGGAAACCAACCTAGTGCTGTACCTGATAGATCCAATTCAGTTACTATGCCAGGAAGTGTTGCAGTCTCGCCTCCAGCGAGAGTTATTCGCGCTCGAAGGCATGCTTCTGCAAGTGAACCACCGATAATCGAATGAGTTTCTGGATCGGTTTCCGGTACAGCGATGTAATCTACAAATGCCAAAGGTTCTGCTCCAACACACAATAAATCGTTGACATTCATCGCCACACAGTCAATACCTACTCCTTGGTATCTTCCAAGTTGATTCGCCAATTGAAGTTTAGAACCAACTCCATCCGTTGCTAGTGCCAAACACGAATCTCCAAACTCGATGATTCCACCAAATCCACCAGGCAAGGGCACTGGTGCACCTCGAGTCCCCGGCTTTCTGACCGAACCACTCAGGGACTCAATCAGGCTGGCAATCGCAGCGCCTTCAGCATCGATATCGACACCACTGCTAGCATAGTCCATCGGGGCGTCTACCACGTACTGACGAAAGGTCAGAAGTTGATGATTCAATCGGCGGTAGAAACTGCCTATTTGAAGAGAATCAGTAAAAACAGACTCAACCCCCATACTACGTATGAATTAAATTGTTATTTTTTCCAGAATTAGGACTTAAATCCTCGTTAATTTGTGAAAAAGGGGATTAGTCATCCATTTTCTCTACGCTGCGCTAAACTAATTATCCCGAAGCCAATAAGAGAACTACTATAACGACTACATCTCCACGAAAGAGGGCTAAGGAGCGTAGACACGCTATGTTAGATAAGAAAATGATTGCAATGCTGATGACACTCAGTATGCTTGCGGCATCACTCGCAGGTTGTCTGGGTGGGGACGATGAGGACCCTGTAGAAGAACCATCTGATTGGGAATTAATGCCAGCCGCCGATATTACGGCTGACATTGTAACTTCTGCTTGGGACCCTATCATTCCAAACTTGAACGACGGTGAGATGTGTGATGCCATTATCTCTGCCATGACAAAGACGGATGAGCGCGACCAAGTAGTCGACTTCACTCGTGGTTACTACACAAGTAGCCAAGGTGTAATCGGTGCTGCTGGCTCCGCGTCAATCTCGGACGTCTCAGAACTGAACGCTGCCGGTACAACAATCGCAGTACAGTCTGGAACTACATCCGATCTTTATGCTCAGGATAATTTGGCTATGGCTACAATTGTTGCTTACGATGATTTCCCATCAGTAACTGCAGCAGTATCCAACGGCGAAGCTGACTATGCTATGGGAGATTCTCCTGTGCTAGCACTTTCCGGTGACCTGATGACTACTTTCTCTGACGAGACCTTCGGAATCGCAGTACGTGAAGACTCAGGCGAGCTACTTGACGCACTCAACGTTGCAATCACTGCAATTGTTGACTCCGGTGAATACGACGCTATCTTTGGCGCTTGGTTCGAAGGATCAGTTGTCCTAACCGACGACCGTGACGAGAACACCGCAGTAGCTTACCCTGCTTCACCTAGCGAGGGTTCAACTCTAACTTCGGTCCTTGAGTCAGGATCTCTACGATTCTGCTCTGACACAGCATACCCTCCATTCGAGAACTTGGATGAGAACGGTAACGCTGTAGGATTCGATGTTGACATCGCAAACGCTCTCGTTGATGAAATCGCAGCTTTCTACATGGGAACAGACAACCCAATGTTCGTCGCCCCAGAAGACCCAGCTGTAACTATCAAGCTAGGATTCCTTAACGATGCATCTGGTCCAATTTCCCAGTTCGCAGCTCCATTCACCTTCGCGTGGGGAGCAGCAATGGCTGACCTCAACGCAATGGGGGACGATTACGTCTTCGAAGTCATTGAGGCGGATTCCGGATGTGACGGTACAATGGCTGGTACAGCAGCTCAGTCCCTTGTGGACGCTGGAGTTGTTGCGGTAGCTGGTGCTGCTTGTTCGGGAGCATCAATGGGTGCAAACGCAGTCCTATCGGCTGCAGGAATCCCAATGGTATCCTACGCTAGCACATCGCCAGCACTAAGCGACGCCACTGCATACCCTCACTTCTACAGAATTGTACCAAGTGACGCACTACAGGGCCAAGCCGCTGCTGATATGATTGCAGCAAGCGGAGTATCCAACACCGCTGTTGTTCACATGACCAACAGCTACGGTGCGGGTCTAGCAGACGCAGTCGCAGCCAACCTAGGCGCAGACAACGTCTGTCTACAGTCCGGATACGAAGAAACCGCAACCGACTTCCAAGCTGCTGTTCAGGCAGTCATGGACGCTGGATGTGACTCTGTATTCCTAGGATCGTACTCCTCTGATGGTGCAATGATCGTAGAGACAATGGCTGTAATGGGTGCAACAATCCCAATCTTCAGCGCAGACGGTATGGCTGGAGAAGCAGCACTAAACGACTACACAGAGCCTGCAGCAGCTAACGGTATTCAGGTCACACGACCTCGAGCAGCCGCAGCTGGCGGTTCAACCGCTTTCACTGACGCTTGTGCAGCAGATGATGTCTGTTCAACTGGTATCTTCACCGCAGAAGCATACGACGCGGTCATGATGATTGGTCACGCTGCAATGCACGAAGATGGCGCGAACATGGCTATGCACATCGACATGGTCGGTGACGGCTATGCTGGAGAGAGTGGAACACACACTTTCCTAGACAACGGTGATGTCGGTGG
>DAPQ01000021.1 GCA_002502175.1 Euryarchaeota archaeon UBA19
TCCAAAGCATGTTGAAAACTTCCTTTATCTAGTGGATAATGGAATGTACGACTCAACAATTTTCCATCGTATTATTGATGGATTTATGATTCAAGGTGGAGACATTGATGACATGAATGGCGCAGGTGGTTATGCAGGAATTTGGTATGGGTACTGCAATGGACAGATGTCTGGAAGCGATGGAGAAATTTACACCTCTGAAAATTGCGATAGAAATGATTGGACTGTACCTGATGAGGCTGACAATGGTCTCTTGCACGCTCCAAGCGTAATCGCCATGGCAAAGACTTCTGCTCCAAATACAGCAGGTAGCCAATTTTACATTGTCCCCTCTGATAGTACTCCAAGTCACCTTGACGGTGTTCACACAGTATTCGGAATGGTTACTTCAGGAATGAATCACGTTGATGCGATTAGCGGAGTGTCAACTGGTAGCAACGACAAGCCAGTTGAGGATGTTCGATTAATTCAGGCTAACAGAACTTAAGCCTAGAACAACAACCCCCCCGTCCCTAGAATACTTCCAATAGTCACATTGATGGAGGGTTCCCTAACCCAATTAATCGCGGGGTGTCGTAATGAAGGATTCAGAAGGCTTTGATTCGCTGAGAACATTCAACAAATCTGACGGCAATGAAGCCCACTTTCACTCACTTTCCCATCTGCAAGATTTAGGTCTCTGTGACCTTGATTCCCTGCCTTTCACAATTCGATTATTGCTTGAAGCAGCGCTGCGAAAGTGCGATGGTTTTCTCGTTACTCGTGAAGATGTAGAACGCATTGCATCATGGTCTCCCAAAATGACTCCAGAAGAAATTCCATTCTCACCGAGTAGGGTAATCTTACAGGACTTCACAGGAGTTCCTGCTGTTGTTGATATCGCTGCCCTCAGAGACGCTATGGTAGAGTTGGGCGGAGATCCTGAGAAAGTAAACCCACAAGTTCCGGTGGATTTGGTAATCGACCATTCCGTTCAGGTAGATGTCTCGGGTTTGTTTCCAGATGCAAGAGAGAAAAATTTGGAGATTGAATATCAACGAAACATGGAGCGCTATGAATTCCTAAAATGGGGTCAGCAAAGTTTGGATAATTTCCGTGCAGTACCACCTGGCCGCGGTATTGTTCATCAGGTGAATCTAGAGTGGATTGCTAGTGTTGCTAGAGAAGAAAATGGGGTATGGTTACCCGACACTCTAGTCGGCACAGATAGTCACACAACCATGATCAATGGCCTCGGTGTTCTAGGCTGGGGTGTCGGTGGAATTGAGGCTGAGGCAGTAATGTTAGGTCAGCCGATTTACATGCTTCTCCCAGAAGTCTGTGGTTTCGAGTTAACCGGCTCGCTCAGACCTGGAGTAACAGCCACCGATATGACACTCAGAATAGTAGAGATGTTGAGGGAGCACGGAGTGGTTGGAAAGTTTGTAGAATTCCATGGCTCAGGACTTGCAAATCTAAGCCTTCCAGACAGAGCAACAATCGCTAACATGGCTCCTGAATACGGAGCAACATGTGGATTCTTCCCAGTCGATGAAACCACCCTAGATTACATGCGACTTTCAGGTAGGGATGAATCTCATATTGAAGATGTCAAAAGATATCTATCTGCTCAAGGAATGTTCCACACATCACAAACCCCCACTCCCTCCTTTACAAGCCACCTATCGCTTGATTTATCGACTGTAGAGCCAGCATTGGCGGGTCCGAAAAGACCACAGGACAGGGTCGACCTATCAGCGATGAAAAATCATTGGAAAAAGAGTCTAAATGCACCTCTTGGCCATAGTGGGCATGGTATTGATGAAAGCAAGAATGAGTCCTCTGCTACAGTCGGCTCTAGAGGAGTAGATCTGAAACACGGCGATATCGTAATTGCCGCAATAACTAGTTGTACAAACACAAGTAACCCTAGTGTAATGATTGCCGCTGGTTTATTGGCACGAAAAGCTAGGGAAGCGGGATTATCAATTGCACCCAGTGTAAAGCCAAGTTTGGCCCCAGGCTCTAGAGTTGTGACTGAGTATTTTGATGCCGCTGGACTTACCGAAGATCTAGACTCTCTTGGATTCAGCGTGGTTGGATACGGATGCACCACCTGTATAGGAAATTCCGGCCCTCTAGACGCTGATATCGAAGCAGCAATCGATGAGGCGGATTTGATTGTTGGAAGCGTACTCTCAGGAAATCGAAATTTCGAGGGTAGAATACATCAGAAGGTCAAAGCAAATTATCTCGCAAGCCCGCCTTTGGTGGTTGCTTATGCAATAGCAGGAACGCTAGATATTGATTTTGAGTCAGAGCCGATTGGCAATGGATCAAATGGTCCCATAATGCTAGCCGATATTTGGCCGACCGACGACGAGATCAAACAAACTATTGCTACTTCAATCGGCCCGGAAATGTTCCGAAAGCGCTATTCAGATGTTCTGAAAGAACCACGATGGGACGCGATTAGTAGTTCAGAATCTGCCCTATACCCATGGGCAGATGATTCAACTTATGTTCGCCTTCCTTCCTTCTTTGAAGGAATACTTCCCGAACCCGCTCCAATTGAACCTATTCATGGAGCAAAAGTTCTCCTAAAGTTAGGAGATTCAGTCACTACAGACCACATCAGTCCAGCTGGCGCTTTCCCTCAACATGGACCAGCAGGTCAATACCTGATTTCGAAGGGAGTCGAATCTCGAGACTTCAACTCATTTGGAAGTCGACGTGGTAATCATGAGGTGATGATGAGAGGAACCTTCGCCAATGTTCGTATTCGAAATCATATAGCGCCCGGAACCGAAGGAGGTTTCACCACTCATTTTCCAACGGATGAAGTAACTTCGGTATTTGATGCCAGTATGAGGTACCAAGCAGAGGGGACTCCACTTGTAGTCTTGGCAGGCACTCAATATGGAACAGGTAGTAGCAGAGACTGGGCTGCTAAAGGAACACTTCTCTTGGGAGTCAAGGCGGTCATTGCTACCTCCTTTGAGAGAATTCATCGCTCCAATCTAGTTGGAATGGGTGTACTACCATTGACTTTCCCAGAAGGTGAAAACGCAGACTCATTGGGTCTTGATGGGACAGAGACTTTCGATATTCCCGCCAGCGCTGATTTAGTTCCACTATCCTCCATCAGAGTGAAAGCGACAAAGGAAAATGGGGATGTTATTGAATTCGATGCTATTGTAAGATTAGACACTCCTGTGGAGGTCGACTATTACCGAAATGGGGGGATTCTTCAGACCGTTTTGCGTAATTTGGCAGAGACTTGAATTGAAATCTGAAAACCCAACCGGTGATAACATGACTGACGAGGCGAATATCCGCTTTTCATTTCGCTCGAATGAGCATGATGTAGAAGTTGTAATTCAGGGTCCACCTTCTTGGGTTAACCTGTATCGTGAACGAATAGGCCTCGAAGGAGATATCGGATACACCCAATCAGTTCACGGCTCAAGTACAGATTCTTCTGAGGGCCCTGATATCTCAAAAGCCGCAAGAGAACTACCTGGACCACCCCCTGATCCAAGTCGATTGCCTTCTATCGTAAGAGTCGTCGGAGACCTCGACGTAGATGCCGGTGTATCGGAATTAGGAGTCCCTGAAAGAACCGAACCGAACCTTGCAGAAATCAGTTTATTTTTGGAAGAATTAGAAGAAGACCCCGAGCCACTATCTGATAATATGTCAGGAGATCCAATGGCTGAATCTTGGATTCAACTTGTGATGACTTTAGTGGTTCGTGAACATGGCCATACCTCGCTTTCAGTTGGCTCAATAGAGAGCCTACTTGGTGACCGAATCAATCGTACTGGGGTTGAGTTACAGATGTTTTTAGACAGGCTTTGGTTGCTTGGTAAACTTGAGCGAATTCACGGCGGTGCTGAGACTCAATACGCCCCCAATCCAAGTTGGCTTGAAGCAAGTTAATTTCGCCAATTTTAGCCATCAACCCCATAGGGGTTGCAAAAACATGGTCCCATTAGGCATAATAATGAAATGAAATTCGGCGTAGCCATGATGTCCCTGTCTATGAACGCCCGAAACGAATCCAAAGAAGGTCGAATAGCGATTTTCTTGGTTATGCTGATGTTAAGTTCGCCAATGCTATCATTGGTTCCATCTGTATCAGCATCACACATTACCCAGTATGCAGTCCAGAGAGACCCCTCTTTCATTTCGATAGGGGATATTGACTGTGATGACGACAACGATATCGTCTCCGCTAGTTCAATGGGTCACTTCATTACTGCACTCTACAACGACGGTATGGGAGGATTTGGAGACAGGCAGGATGTCTTCATCTCAAACAACGATTCATTCCGCGCTGGATTCAGGGATACAGCGGATGGAACTAGAGTCTATGTTGCCGATGTCGATGGTGACGGTGTTAACGACGTAGTCTACTATCAACAAAACATTCGATTCGTCGGAGGGCCTATGGTTCCTGGAAATCTTACTGTACTTTGGGGAGACTGTAATGAGAGAATCAACAATTGGAACCCCTCCGAAGCAATCACAGTTAGCAACCCATATCTCACGGACATGGATGTAGAGGATATCGATGGTGATGGAGATGCAGATATTGTCATGAATGTAATTGATCCTACTTTCACAAATAACTACATCAACATATACAAGGGTCCAGATCCAACTCAAATAACTGCTCAACAAACAATTCCAGTACCATTGACCAATGGATTGCACACGAACTTAATTTTAGGACATTGGGGAGAAGATGTACTTGGCGGTGGTGGCCTTCCTGGTGGTGGGGTTGGTGATTGTGAAGATCTCGACATCTGGTTGCTACGCACACCACCTTACAACACCGGTGTAGGATACTCGAATGGTCACTATGACAACATGACTGTCCTTGAATACGACTGTACACTTGGCACTTATCCAAATCCATTAGATGCAACTGCAAATGGCGTACATAATTTCAAACTGGATGCAGAACACAACTATCCTTTGTACGGAATCGATATTTCTGACACAAATGAAGATGGCGAGGTAGACCTAATCGCTGCAGTTGATGGAATTACAGGAAATATATCCTATGCAACCCGTACAGGTTCATCGTGGGACACTCAGAATTATGTCACTCTCGGTGACTATCTAGGTGCATCGATTACAATTGCTGATGTGAATAGGGACGGAAAAATGGATTTCTTTGTTCCAACAGAGGTTACTCTTACTCGCTTGCAGGACTCAAGTGCACAGAACCAAACATACCTGCTCGTAGACAACCTACGTGAAGTAAATACAGTAGAAATCATTCTTGGCGATCCCAACGGTAATGGGTACCTATCATCGCTCTCCTTCGACGTTGGCCGCCGACCGACAATGGCAGTTCCAGGACAACTTGCAGGCGGAGAGAACAGTGCTTACGAGATAGCCATTGGACAAAGAGACAGGTCATACCGATTCGCTAACAGCGCTATGTGGCTCGATACTCAAGGATGGGCCGGGGCTGGCGATTTCCTCTCCGTCCTCAGTCTAGACAACGAAGATGTTGGAATAACCGAGGTTAGCATCGCACCAGCGGCATATGACCCAGCGACTGGAGCAGCAATGATTGGTGAGGGTAACCGATTTGTCAACTTAACAGTGAAAAATACAGGTCTAAACCCTATTTCTGGCTCAATTGATGTCGACTTAGAAGTCAAGGAAGTTCTCGATGGAATTGACACCCTTGTCTACTCTAACGACTTCGAGGGTAACATCGACAATACCAATTGCCCATCTTGTACGATTGTCCTAAAATCATACACAGGAGAATATGGTGCTGGTTCGTCTTCATGGCACGAGGAATGGAATGCATCCACCGATTCAAACGGTTCAGCTACAGATGATTGGTGGGAAGCCGACACAAACCCGACTACCTACATGTGGGCCGGAATGGACCACAA
>DAPQ01000037.1 GCA_002502175.1 Euryarchaeota archaeon UBA19
CTCATAGCCGCAATTAGAGTGACTGCTAACTCTGGTAAAGAAGTCCCTAAGGCTACTAATGAAAGTCCAACAATCGCAGTAGGTATGTCGTATGTAGCCGCTAGGCCGGTTGCACCATCTAGAAGGAAAATCGCCCCTTGCCAGATCATTACACCGCCTGCGATTGTTGCGAATATAGCCAGTAGTATATTGTCAGGAAGCCAAGTTTCTTCTGGTTCCTCTGCATCGGCTTTCCCTTTAGAGGAAAGATAGGCATAGGTGTAGTAACTCACTAGCAAAATTAGCATTAATACACCTCCTTCAAGAGGTATTGAGCCATAATAAACGAAGGCGGTTAGAAGGACAGTGGCTAGGATAACAGCAACAGAATCACGTCTTATCCCTGCCCCTGCCTCATCACCTGAACCAAGCATGCAAGCGGTACCAAGAACCAACATGACGTTGGCAACATTAGAGCCCAAGACTCCTCCAACAGCAATATCTGGCTCATTTTGAGCAACTGCCTCAATTGCTACAGCTAATTCAGGGAGAGATGTTCCGATTGCAACAATGGTGAATCCGACCAATAATGGAGGAACTCGTAGTCGATATGCTATTTGCACTGCACCCTGAACAACCCCCTCACCACCGGCCATCAATAAGACGAATCCAATTAGGACCAGAATTGGGTCGGAGTCTAGCATCTCTACCACGCCTAGTGCGCCCCGCTCATGATGTTTGAGTCCATCTATCTCATTCGCACATTCTTCTGATGTGTCTGACTACTAGGTCGGATGTGGGGATGGTGTGGTCTTCCAAAGGGGGTGAGAATGGCACAGGAGTATCTAATGCCCCTATTACCACTGGCGCGTTTTCTAGGTTCCAGAATGCTTCTTCTAGGATTCTACTACTAACTGTATGTCCAAGGCCACCGGTGTATTGCGCCTCTTGCAGAACAATCAGACGCCCGGTCCTCCGAACTGAATCGATACAGGTTTGTGCATCAAATGGTAATATTGTCCGTAAATCAACAATTTCGGCTTCAATTCCCCGTTTTGTCGCTGTTTCAGCCGCTTCTAAAGCAACATGAACCATTGCGCCCCATGTTACGATTGTAACATCTTTACCACCTCGTACAACTCTAGCCTTGCCTATGCTATTCTCACCATTGGCAAGGCGTTGATGAACTGAATTTGTGTCAACAATCTGGTTAATCGAATGTCCCCAGCCAGTTTTTCCTCCACGTAATCCATAGAGTCCTATGTGCTCAAGGTACACAACAGGGTCGTTCAAGGCGTGCGATTCAACCAATAGATCGTACGCATCTTGGGGAGTAGAGGGGAATACGATTACCAAACCAGGGTCATTTGCAAACCATGATTCAATCATATTTGCATGGAAGGGTCCACTACGGGTTTTTGCTCCGAGTGGAATCCTGACCGTAAGTGGGACTTCGGCTCCCCATCGCCATCTAAGTTGGGCTGCGTTATTGATGAGTGGATTCATCGCTAAGGCGGCAAATCCTCCGAATTGGATTTCCGCTAAAGGCCGCATACCTCCTAGGGCAGCTCCTGTTGCCGAATGAATGATTATCGCTTCAGACAAAGGCATGTCGAGTAATTTGTCAGAATGCCCTCTTGCTTTCAATGGGAGATTCATTCCGAACGCTCCAGCGACTTCCATATCTTCTCCCATGAAGACAATAGAATCTCCATATTTGTCGGCAAGGCTGACCATTCCATTCTGTATTGCCTTGCTGTATGTCCATGAGTTTGCAGCGTCCGAGAATTCGATGCCTACCTCACCAATCGATACGGGGCTATCTCCTCCAGAGAGGCTTACTCCGAAGCGGTCGAATTGTTCGGAATGAGTTGAAGCATCGTGAAGTGATGTTATGCCTTTGGTAACCGAATTACCTTCTGGCCATGCTGTATCTTCCATTTCCTTACGAGCGGCATCTACCAGTGCTTGTTCCTCTGCTTCCATTTTGCTAAGTTTATTCTCGCTGACACCTAATCTAACCAATAAATCGCGATGGTTAGGAAGGGGGTCTTTTTCTGACCAATATGTAAGCAACTCCCGGTCCACATAACCCGGAGGGTTTCCACTTGCTGCTCCCAAATATAGGTCATCGTGATGATGTGCGTGGCCACAACCTCGCATTGTCTCAACATGGATTAGAGTTGGGCCGCCTCCATCGAGGGCAAATTCCCTAGCAACTGCAGTTGATGTGTGAAATTCTGCAGGGTCAGAGCCATCTATGCTCCAAGATGGAATACCCATCGAGTGACCCTTGTCTCCGAAGGTTTCAGCACCAGATTGACCAACAGTGAAAGTATCAAGCGCAATCTGATTATTTTGAATCATGAAGGAAATTGGTAGGCCCCTTGCACCAGCTAGATTCATGGCCTCCCAAAATTCTCCACTACTGCTACAACCCTCACCTACTGGTGCTAGATGAAAACGAGGTCTTGCAAGCCTATTTGCCGCTAGTGCGACACCGGTAGCTGTCGCACTAGCTATCGGTAATGGAGCGGTTGGCGGTAGTACTCTCTTGTGCCAATTACCAACGTGTAAGTCCCTGCCACCAGCAGAATCAACCCCTCCATCCATGTAGGAATCAGCCTTGCCCATCTGTGCGTTGAAAATTTCTAGAGGAGTCTGACCCATTGAGAGAGCTAAACCTACGTCTCGAATCATGGGAGCAACTACGTCTGCATCTGCAATCGAATCTTCGCTGAGATCAATCGCCCGAGCCATTGAGGTGGCGCATGCCACTACACCTTCTTGCCAAGTAGAGCGGAATCCTTTACCTCCAAATTGGCTTCCATCAGGTGTTTTTACTCCATTCATGAACAAGTCTTTCAGATGCTCATCTAAAGCACGAGTTCGATGCATCCATCTCTGCCACTCAAATCGGTCATCGACAGTTATCGAAGCGGTATATGCGATTCTACGTAGACATAGAGCAACGTCCCTCATCATGCGTACTGCGCGCCTGTCTAGATAGGCGCTACCCGATCTGCGAGGAATTATCTCTTGAGTCGCAAGAGTTGCTAATCCTGGTTCGTATATTCTTTCAGTCAACCTTTTTTCAAATGAGTCGCAGAATGATTCACAAAATTCGTGAAAACTATTACCATTGAATCGTTCAGGCGGGTTCAGCGAATTCCAACACTCAAAGGCAGACTCTACATGTCCATCGTGCCTTTCAACAAGAAACCTCATCAATTCCGACCTAGCAGTTTCTTGCGGTAAAGTAGAGGAGAAATCCAAAGGAGCCTTTGGCCTCCACCCAGCTCCCCAAAGAGGGGGTAAATCTTGTTGACTGATAGGGCCGGATTTTTTCTCTTCCGAGCCTACCCCTGGTTCATCGGAATTCCTTAGGTCCGCTTCACTTTGTAATTCCTCCATCGAAGTGTCGAATGGCCTTTCCCATACCTCTGCCTGTTGTTTTCTACCTCTTCCACTATCGGAGCGGTTCAGAGTCACTCTGATTCTAGTGTTACAAGATGTACACTTACGATCTAGTCTTGTTGTGGCCTTATCTCTTGATTTCCAAGTCTGGTGTGTGCTGCAAGAGGGGCAACGCCATATCCCTCGTCGCCCAGTCATGGTTAGTCGCGGTATCAACTAGTACAACAAAGAATCGCTGTATTACTCACGATTACACCACTAAAGGTGAATCCCTCTATCAATTTAGATGTCATTTTGGAGAATTAATGCTCAAAAATACCACAATTAAAGATTAACACAGTAATAAATACACCACAATTATAGTAAAAATATTGCTGATTATTGCATAATTTTACATAATTATTTGAATTACCACAATTAAGCGAATAACAGAGGGCGATTACACCACAATTAACCAAATTAATACTTTGGAACTGTAGAATCAATCTGATCCGACCAAAGATGGATACCGCCAACCATATTCCAAACCCTAGATCTGTCCCACCCAGAATGCCCCAACCATCGGGCTACAGCATCCGAACGACCACCAGTTCTGCAGTAAACAACCAAATCACAATCTTTTGGCAAATCTTCAGATTTTGCAGGAACTGCAATGTGTTCAATTCGCAAGTCGGTACCTGGTAAACTGACAATCGCTTCCTCATTTGCCCTTCTGACATCCAATAGGAAGGGATTCCAACCCTTAGTGCGTCTTTCTACAAATTCGGCAGGGGTAATTTCTAGCACCTGTCCAATTGGAGGTTCTTTCCTAATCTCTTGACTTTGGCAAGCTTCGATTATCAATTGCTCGGACATTTCCGTGACAGGTTCTCTTCCTGGTAATTTGTCAAATTTTAACGAACGAGTTTTCATTGATTTTGTATCAATAACCATTAATTGTCCAGACAACGAATCACCAACACCTAGCAATAATTTGATTGCTTCAGCAGATTGTATGCCACCAACAATACCAGGTAGAACGCCCAATACTCCTGCCTCGGCGCAATTTGGCGCTAATTCAGGAGGTGGTGCATTCGGAAACAAATCTCGATAATTTGGGCCACCATCGTAATTGAAGACTGTAACTTGGCCTTCGAATCTATGAATGCTGCCGAAAACCCACGGTTTCCCCAGAATCTCACACGCATCATTGATTGTATATCTAGTGGGGAAATTGTCAGTGCCATCAATTACCATATCCCAATCAGAGAGTAAATCCAAGGCATTATTCACATCTAGCCTAGTATTATGTTCAACGACTTCAATTTCCGGATTTAACTCTCGAATTCGATTAGCTGCTGACTCAACCTTTAGTGAACCAACAGCCGATGTAGAATGAATTACTTGTCTTTGAAGATTAGTAATGTCGACTTTATCGTCATCGATTATTCCAATCTTACCGACCCCTGCCGCAGCTAAATATAGCAAAGTTGGAGACCCTAATCCACCAGCCCCAACCACAATTACAGAGGATTTTTTCAACTTCTTTTGGCCCTCTTCACCCATCTCTGGAAGAATCAAATGACGCGCGTATCTAGCGCGCTCCTCTGGGCTCAATTGCTCGTCCACGGGTCTGAGAGAACACAACTCATTCATTTTGCCTTCGGCTTGCACCGCAGACTCAGAAGGCACCTGATAAGTAGAGTCTAACAAATGCAACAGTGAATCCAAGTCGCCCCCATATACGTGTCAATACCTGTGCATTTTCGGATGAAATATCCCTACGGAACAACAGATTCCAAAGTCTTCGCACAAAATTTTGGTCTAATGGGTCATCAGGTCTTGGGATTCCTTTGAAGTGTCTTTCCAAATCAGAGAGAATACAAAATCGACCACGGAAAAACCAGAGTATTTCTGTGGCGGCATATAGAATGACAACTCCCCACCACATCCACTGATACGGACCTAACCAAAGTACAGCACACCAGAGTGTAACCACCGTGTGAGAGAGATAGAGCAAATCTCCTATCCGGTGAGATAGCCAACTTCTTTCCTGCCAGTCTTCTCGATTGCTGAAAACACCGAATTCAACCATTCTGTCACTTCAGTGTTGATCCTCTAACCATCGCTCAGCATCGATTGCGGCTTGACAACCCATTCCAGCGGCAGTAATTGCCTGTCTGTATCTTGTATCTACAACATCTCCAGCCGCGAATACTCCCGGAATGCTAGTCATTGTGTGTTCCTTTGGAATAATGTATCCAGAATCATCGGTTTCAATTTGATCATCAAGGAATGTCGTAATTGGTTTATGTCCTATTGCGATGAAAGCTCCAGTACATGAAATCTCTTCAGTTGAACCGTCGCGAGGATCTTCCAATACTGCTCCAGTGAGCCCTTTTTCGTCAGAAAGCCACTTTTTCACGGAGCGGAAAGTCTTGATCTCAATCTTTGGATGATTCGCCGCTCTGTCATACATCACTTTTGAGGCGCGGAATACATCTCTTCGGTGGATGATTGTAACCTTGCTAGCAAATCTAGTCAGGAAAGTGGCTTCTTCCATTGCTGAGTCTCCACCCCCTACAACGATAATTTCCTCATCTCGGAAAAATGCCCCATCACAGGTTGCGCAGGTGCTGATTCCTCGCCCCTTCTGTGCATCTTCACCTTCTGCGCCTAACCAAATCGCCTCTGCCCCAGTGCAGATAATCAAAGTCTCAGCAAGAAATTCTTCTCCTTCAACCCAGACTTTGAATGGCCTCTCGCTGACATCGACTTTCTCGACGTTTTTATCATGGACCTCAAGGCCAAATCTTTCGGCTTGTTCTCTAAGTTGCATCATCATTTCTGGCCCACCTATACCTTGTGGATAACCAGGAAAATTTTCGATATCAGAAGTAAGCATTAGCTGACCTCCTGATGCATATCCAGCGAACATCAAAGGCTCCAGCATTGCTCTAGCGGAATATAGGCCAGCAGTGTATCCTGCGGGGCCTGAACCGATGATGATTGTATTGCGGACCTTGTCGGACATAGGTTCTCCCAATGTCCGGTATTCTTTGAACATTGACTCTCAAACTTGACTGATATTTGCCTGAATGACATCAGTTATTCATCGAAATTACAGCGCCTACTGCGGCACGAGCGTGAGGTTCAAGCCGCGGCTCAATATGTTCTGGCTCGGCTCCGGGTCCAATAATTCCCAAACCTATTGGCTTGTCGTGCTTGATTTGTAGGTCGATTATTGCACGGGTAACAGATTGCCCCATAACTAACCCGTGTTGAGTCTCTCCACGCTCGATAATACCCAGTGTAATCGCACCATCCACATCCTCTCGTAGGAGAAGTCTTTCCAAAGCGAGAGGTGCTTCCATAGATCCTGGAACCCAAACAACATCTGTTAATTCCGAATTCATCATAGATGCTTCATCACGGGCAAATTCTAGCATTTTTTCGACTTCTTCTTTGTGAAAAGAACCGCAGACTGCAACTATTCTCATCTCTCTCCCTCCATGCTTCGAATCGTGTCTACTACAGCTTGGGTTCTGGAGTCCACTTCAATATTCACTAAGTCACCCTCAGTCTTCGCTCCGATTGTGGTAATCCTCAGAGTTTCCGGGATAATATGTAGATTAAATCCCTCAGATTGTACTTCTCCAACCGTCAAGGACATACCATCAACTGCAACATATCCCTTCTCGAGAATGTATGGTTTGGTATCGGCTTGATGTTCAATTAGTAGGTCGATTCCTTCACCTTTCTGAGTTCTTTGCAGAATTCTCGCAGTGGACATAATGTGGCCAGAAAGAATGTGCCCTCCTAATTCGTCACCCATTCGTAGAGATCTCTCAATATTCACTCGACTACCCTGCTCGAGCAGGCCCATTGTGGTACGCTCCAAGGTTTCAGGTATTGCTTCAAAACGAACATGGCCATCTATTGCAGAAACTACTGTCATACAAACGCCATCTATTGCCACGCTTGCACCTATTTCTAAATCATCATCATAACCACTTAGGTCAACAACAATCGAGCGGACCTCTTCTCCCTGCTCGGTTGCCACAACCTCGCAAGACGCAGCCACAATGCCTGTGAACATTCTCAATCCTCCTCGTAAGGGCCACCGGTCTCACCAGACCAAAGATCAATAATCCGAGCAATGATTTTCCTTGTTCCGTCGAGGTCATCTGCTAATCCTTCGACCCTTCTGACCTCGACATTCCCCCAACCATTCTCCTCCAATCCTTTCTTGATTGAGTCTCGTGAATGCTTCTGGTCGTAACCTAATGCGATGACATCGGGTTTCACTACTTCTAAGATATCAAAAATAGGTACACTTGGGGGGTTTCCTACAATTGCCTCATCCACAGGTTTCAACCCCATCACCATGCGTCTTCTAAGATCTTGATTAGTTACAGGCTCGTGTTTTTGTTTCCTTACAGTATCATCATGAGCGACTACTACAATTAACTCGTCACCTAGGGACTTTGCCTGTTCGACATAATGCAGGTGACCTGCGTGCAGTAGGTCGAAAACCCCGACCGCCATGACCCGAACCATCCATATCCCCTCTCAGTCAAATATCCTCAATGCTTCGGTCAATCTTCAATCCCTAGAGCCTTTAGTAAATCATCACCAGTAATCATGGGTATGTTGTGTAATTCAGCGTACTGTCTGGCAGCCTCAAGACTCAGTGCTTTATCTCCATCTGGTTGTAACATCTCAGCTCCAATGGTGGCTGGAACGTGTCCAGAGAGTCTTGCTATTGCAACAGCTAGTTCAGTATGGCCTTGTCTAGTTTTCAGCCCACCAGGCGATTCTCTACAAACAGGAATATGTCCAGGAGTCCTAAACTCAGAACCGAGCGCCTGCTGAGCAGTTTCCTCAGTTGCATTTGCCTGCATCATCTCTCCAGCTAATTCACCAAACCTTCGCGTAGTTAGCGCACGGTCCCTATCGGTAATTCCGGTGTAGGTTTCTCTATGATTCAAGGACAGGGTGAAGGCAGAGCGTGAGTCATATTGTAAGTCGTCAGTGATTAATTTACCAAGAACTGGGTTTTCCGCTACAAGTGCGGGATGAGTATGAATGTCCTGTAGCCAAGGAAGACCGAATAGACTACCTATTTCATCCCCGACTGCCAAGAACAGAAGTCCCCCACAGTCCTGCCGTAATCTTCGCATAACCGCAGGACTGGCCGCCGTTGCAGGCCACAGAAGATCTGTTTCGCATTCTCTAAAATCAGAGTCAAAAACCATCACTGGTTCACCTTGCGAGAAGGCTCGAATAGCACTTTCAACTTTCGACTCCATGTTTGTTCCGACTCGGTGTTAATACCCGTTATTTTTGGTCCTTTGTTCTCACCGTAGGGTTATCACCCCTGAGTCATCAGACGATTCATGGGTGGATATCGAGCCCCGCTAAGGGTTGACCTAGCAGGAGGTTGGACGGACCTAACACCGTACACTCATGACCATGGAGGGGAAGTGGTCAACTTCACAATTGATAAGTGGGTTACAGCAAATTCAGATGGTGATGGAAATGTCGATTTCCAATTTGATGTCCCAGCAGGATCTGGACTGGGAACTAGTGGCGCTCTGAATGTTGCAAAGATTGCGGCTCTGGGAGTTGATGATGTAAGTGACCTAGGTACAATTGCAGAATTAGCCTTCGAAGCAGAAACCAATGCAGGTAATCGTTGTGGCCGTCAAGATCAATGGGCATCGGCACATGGTGGGTTCAATCGATTTCTATTCATAGGAGATGGAGTTGAACAATTACCATTTGAACCAGCCCCCTCTGCAAGAAAATGGCTGCAAAAGCATCTGATTATTGCACATAGTAGAATACAGCATAAATCAGGAGATATGCAAGAATTAGTTTGGTCCCGATATGATGCGGGCGATCAGAGTGTAATCAACGGCCTTCACACTATTCGCTTAGCCACCAAAATGATGGCCGATGCCCTTCAAAGAGACCATAGACAGTTGGTCGTAGAAGCCCTAAATGAAATCTGCAAAGGAGTCGATTTACTAGACCCTTCGATACATCAACCATTTCGAGATACAATCGAGCCAATGCTTGCAGATGGTTCAGTGATGGCTTGGAAAGCTCTAGGTGCTGGAGGAGGTGGCTGTGCCGCCCTTCTTTGCAACCCAATGAGTCTAAATTTGGTGCATTCTAAATTATCTGAGGCAGGTTGGCAAATCATCGATTGGGAGTATGATAATTCTGGTTTGGCTGCAATTTGAACCGAACGTTATTGGGCGAAGCCTCAAACACTACTTTCTGCCCCCAAACCCATGCGCTATGCAAGTAGAGGCCTTTCCTTAGCAGTAGTCTTACTTTTCTCCGTAAGTCTTCTTTCCGTTTTTGTTGTAGCGCAAGATGGCCAAAATAACCATCCTACAGAAGAACAACCCTACATGTACTTCTGGGGTTCTGATGACCTATCTGAATGCTGGAGTAATTTCGATAATGCATCAACCGGCTCTTCAAGTTCTGGATTTGGTGAAATTGCATTTCCGGCTGGTGATGATGTATCTGTGGAGTATTCTTGTAATATGCAATCAGCCTTTACAGATGATTTTCTTCTAGCAATTAACGAAACTATTTCTATGAGGTTGAAATTTAATATTGAGTCTGGAAATTGTGGAGGTGATTGTACCGATCTAACCCTAACTCTTTCTAGGGGGCAAGAAGAAATCGATCAATTTGTTCAATCCGCGGATTCAGTTAACAATGGCAATGACTTCACTACTCAGTGGGACATTTTAGTCGATGATTCCGTTAGAACATGGGACAAGGACACCATGCTTACGCTGACAGTTGAATATTCAGTACCGGCTCAGGGTGGACCACAGTGTACAGACCCTCCTGGGCCCGTAGGACCAATTGCGGACTGTTCCGGTAATTTCCGCATGTACTATTCAGAGGACGGCGGTAGTCCAGGAGATGTTTATGCAGAATTCCCAATTTACGTATCATTGACAGATGCTAGCAATAACGTTGGCAAGACCTCGGTTGGACCTATTGCCTTCTTCATACCATTCCTAGCAATCACTGCCCTCCTGGGGGTAGTCGCTGTGAGAGAGGGTTGGAAGTCAGAATCAGATGAGCCGTTTTTTTCCAACATGTTTGATTCATCATGGCGAATTACTCCGCATTTAGCGATATTTTCAGCCTTACAGAACCTAACAGTTGGTTTTGTGTCAGCAACGAAAACTGGATGGTCTGAATGGAGAAAAGGCGGGCC
>DAPQ01000066.1 GCA_002502175.1 Euryarchaeota archaeon UBA19
TCAAGTTGGGCAACTTTCATTGCAACTCCCTCGGAGTTGATACTAGAGAGGCGTGAGTAAAGTGCAGTGTGCTGAGCGCCTGCAGCCCAACCTGCATAGCGCTCATCTGTGAGTTGATATGTTGCCGTATTGAAAATTGGAGTTACTGCTGCCCCCTCGATATTTTGAGTGCCAGACCATACTGCTCGTGTAGCGAACTCCTTGTCCGAGTGTTTCTCGTTCATGGCCCTCGGACATAGGGGGGGCAAATCAAGTGAACCCAAAGGGTCAGAGAAAAATAGGCTAGTTTTGTTCAACCCATTCTGCATATTCAGTGGTTGACTCTGTCTCAAAGCAAATTACCATAGGCAAATCGTAGGGATGGTTGGTTTGAATCTCATCAATCAGAAATTGTTTCTTTGATTCACTAGTTTTGCATTGAATGTGCCATTCAGGATCACTTTGGACGGCGTCCTCCCACCGATAAGTTGAGGTTGTTTTTGAGCGGTGAGCGCAAGCCATTAGACCCGCGTCTACTAGCTTGTAACACCATTCACCAACCATTGACTCTGACCACTCTCCTGGCAGTGTGGTTTCGACTACCCAGACGGATGATTTCATGTATCCCCGTAAGGGGTCAAGGCAATCAACTAGATGGTGAAGTTTGAATGCCCGACGACCTTGGGCGCTACCGAGGGAACAGTGTGCTGGACCACAAACAACCCATCGAGACCGGTCCTGTCCCTGAGGATGGGTCGCAATTTGATGTCATTGTTGTAGGAGGTGGCCCGGGTGGTTCCGCGGCGGCGGCCTTCAACGCGATGAATGGTTGTAAAGTACTTCTAATCGAAAAAGGGGTTTGGCCTAGAGACAAACCTTGTGGCGATGCTGTTGGAGGAAAATCACTTTCTCACGCCAAGGAATTGGGCGTACTTGATTTGATTGATGAGTCACCACACTACGTCGTTGACTCGATCGTTTTTGGAAGTGCAAACGGCTCGGAAGTTCGGGTCATGCTACCTAAAGAGGCATACGAAAAACAAGGTTTACAATCTGGATATTCATTACCTAGAGAGCAATTTGACTATCTTATGTTCCATAAGTGTCAAGATATTGTAAGAGAGAATGGCGGGTCTGTAATTCAAGGCTTCACAGTGACGGAGGTTAATGTCGAAGGTGAAGGTATTGAGGCCTGTATAACAGGGGTCAAAGGGAATTTTGGAAGAGATGCTCCTGATGAATTCGAATTCAATTCGGCACTTACTATTGGAGCCGGTGGTTTCAATTGCCCTGTATCTAGAACAATCACTCTCGATGTATTTGATGAACCTCATAGGGATGATGAGCATTTTTGTGGCGGCTATCGAGAATATTGGGATAACGTGGAAGGGCTAGAAGGAAATGAAGGACAAATAGAAATCCACTTTGTCGACGAAGTCATTCCTGGATATTTTTGGCTATTTCCTGTGGGTGATGGCGTGGTCAATGTAGGAATTGGTATGCTGATCTCTGAGGAAAGAAAGGCGAAGAAGAAAGGGGGCTGGAGGGGATTGAAGAAAACCCAAGAATGGTTAATTCGAGAGCACCCTCGTTTCAAAGAAAGATTCGCTAACGCAACAATGGTATCGGGTTCTGGTAAAGGTTGGCAATTACCTTTTGGCTCACCTAGGAAAAAACCTCCTTCTCATCAACCACGAAGAGGAGCTATGGCCGGAGCGATGACGGTTGGAGATGCTGCTAGTCTAGTCGATCCGTTTAGTGGAGAGGGTATCGGAAATGCTCTACTATCTGCTAAACTAACTAGCAAACATTTCGACAAGAATCTGCATTCGAGCGGCTTCCCCTCAGAAGCCGCCGACGCTTACATGGAAGAGTTGTGGGCGATACTGGGTAAGGAGCTCACAAACTCAAAAACTCTACAGAAAATGATGAAGTGGAAGAGACTTACAAATTGGTTCATCAATAAGGCCAATCGAAAGAAGGAAATTGGTACAATAATGTCTGAAATGATTGCCAGTAAAGAGGCTCAGACAGAACTTTGGAATCCTTGGTTCCTGTTCAAAACAATTGTACTCCCCTGAAGTGATACCATGGCTCTAGACAAAACTCTAGCCGGAATCAAAGCGGTTTTCCTAGATCTAGACGGGACAATATATCTCGGAGATAATTTGATTGAAGGTTCGTTAGAATTTCTCTCGCGGCTTGATGAGGCTGGAATCAAGAGGTATTTTCTATCAAATAATTCAAGCCGTTCTGTAAAGCAATACGTCACAAAATTACACGCGATGAGTATCCCTGCAACGGATGAGGATGTGCTTTTATCGACTCATGATTTACTCTCTTGGTTGGCGAATGAGGGAGTAAACCAAACCTATCTTGTAGGAACAGAAGGTATGCGAGAAATGTTGGAGGATTCTGGAATAGAAACTAGGTCAACCGATCCTCAGTATGTCGTTCTTGGGTATGATACAGAGATAAATTACGAGAAATTAAGCACGGCTAGTATCCTAATGCATCGTGGCGTTCCTTTGGTCGTTAGCCACCCTGACATGGTTTGCCCTTCGCCTGAAGGAGGATTGCCAGATACTGGAGCGTACATGGCGTTGTTTGAGGCAACCACTGGGAAGTCTGCTTACCATGTAGCTGGAAAACCAAATGCCGGAATGATTCTTCACAAAGTCGAGGAGTTAGGTCTCTCTCCTGACGAATGTGCAATGGTCGGAGACAGATTGTACACAGATATGGAAATGGCCGATAGGGCAGGAGTTCATGGGATTCTAGTTCTGTCCGGCGAAGCCACTCGTGAAGACTTGGGGGCTGCACCTCAGAACCCTAGTTTAGTCGTCGGTTCAGTTGCAGAACTTTGTTTACCGACTTGTTAGTTTAATCCGCTATCCAAAAAGGGTGCAAAATGATGCTTCTAGGTATCGTTGAGGCGTGGGTTTCAATAGAGTAAGTTGCAGAACTACGTAGCGTGGAGAGGGATTGGAACGTCCAAGACGGTTCGGACTGCGATTTGAATGCGCTTCCACTTGTTAGAACATGGCCGAGTTTAGCGCCTCATGCTGAGGCTGTTGAACGCCTAGTTCTCATGGGGGCGATAGAAGATGATGAGTTGCGTGATGTACTCTTACGGACACCGCGCGGAGTGCATGCGCTACCATTGCCAATAGGGCATGATGGCGATAATATCGAAGGGAGTGCTTTACGCATGCCTTGGTGGTCTGATGTAGATGCGCCTAACTCATTACTTCCCGGAATATATGAAACTGCTCAAGTTATTCAGATGTTAGAGATTGAACGGGGCGACTCTGTGATGATAGTCGCGCCGCGCGGAAATTGGTGGACTGAGATTATGGTGCAATTGGGAGTATCAAGATTGAGGGTTGTAGAAATCGATGATAGTCGGCGAGCAGAATTGCAAAGACGTTGGAGTGAGTTGCGTCTCGATATCGTCGCCGATGCTTGCGGTTGTCAGATCGAATGGTGCGGAGTTGAAGAGCTCTACAAAGGAACTCCAGAAGATGGTTGGGACAAGATATTGGTGACTGGGGGGTTGCCAAGGGTTCCAGTTGGATTATTGATGAGGCTATCGTTCGATGGAATTGCAGTAGCGGCTATCGGGGAAAGCACTGGTACTGTTTTACAGACAATTACAAGGCAAGCCGAGGGGGAATTTCAAGCTCAATGGTTAGCTATTTGGAATGTAGATATGATTCAAGATGAGGTCGCTCAGTCCCTTTGCGATCTGGCACCATTTGTCGAAGTGCAGGATCAAGATGAGCCGAAGACAACTTCGGTCAAGGCCGCTTGGATGCATGCCAATGATGAGCCTACTCGAGATAGATTGGGGCCCGCGGCCTTGTTGGATATGATCGAAGAAGTCTGGGGCGAAGTGGAGGCGACTACTGAAAGCGAAGGTATTGGAGTAGGCTTACGTGAAGTGTTGGCTCAAGATTTGTTTAGGATGGGTAATGTTTTGCAGCGGTTAGGAATTCTTCGTGTCGCCGCAGAACATCATGGAAGTTCGTTTCAACTAAGTCCGTCTCCAGAGGCGGCTTGTTTCCTTGGAATGACTTTCTCGGATGATGAGGAAGACGGATTGGCTTGGCAGCGTCTAGCGATTGAGACAAACCCGAATTATGGTGGTTCTTGGAATGAGATAGGCGAATCTTTGCTACAAAGAGGGCAGCCCGAGATGGCAATCAAATGGTTCCGAGGGGCGATTAATTCTGTCAATTATTGCGAAAGGGGCGCGGCTTGGGCGAATCTAGCGCGAGCGCACCTGGAAATGGGCCGGAATACTTCGGCATTGTTCGCAGCCCAAGAGGCGGCTGCATTGATGCCTGATGAAGAGGAATTGGATGAATTGCTCGAACAATTAACTGATGGTTTGGCGTGAGTTAGTATTGAAGACAGGGGGCTTATCCCGGCCCAATGGTAACCGTAGTCACCGGTGCTTCGGGATACATCGGTAGCCACGTGGTAGCCAATTTACTGGCTCGTGGCGAGAAGGTCAGGGCCACAGTTCGAGATGTTGCTGACCCAGAGCGTGTGGATCATTTACGGAATCTTCCAATCGCTGATGGAGGTGTCTTGGATCTAGTCGAGATGGATCTATTCAATCCCGATTCTGTTGATGCTGCAATTGCAGG
>DAPQ01000023.1:0-248 GCA_002502175.1 Euryarchaeota archaeon UBA19
GCACCGCGCAATAATGCAACCAATAGACCCTGACGATCACAGTCTGGATGAGCCACGACAAAGTCCTTACCGCCAGTTTCCCCGACAATTCGCGGGTAAGAGCGAAGGTTAGGAAGTGCTAATCCAATTTCTTGCCACAATCCTTGGAATACCGCAGTTGAGCCAGTGAAGTGTAATCCGGCAAAGTCTGGATTAGCCAAAGAGACCTCAGTAATTTCTGCCCCTGAACCTGGAAGGAAATTGATTAC
>DAPQ01000023.1:663-15033 GCA_002502175.1 Euryarchaeota archaeon UBA19
GTGCAACCAACGATTGCTGGAGCACTTGGCAGATTTGCTGCGATACTGGTAAAATTGAATGGAGTAATCGAAAGGACAAATCCTTCCAAAGGTCGAATCTCGGTTGAATTCTGAACACCTTCCGGAGAAACCAGCGGTTGGAAGTCATCATGGAATCCTCGGGCATAGTGACAATTGAATCTCCAGAAATCTATCAATTCACAAGCAGAGTCTATCTCGGCTTGGAATGCTGTCTTGGATTGGTTTAGCATTGTTGCAGCATTGACACGCATTCTCCAATCTCCCGCCAGTAAGTCTGCACAGCGCTCGAATATGGCGCATCTTCCCTCCAGCCCTAAGTCGATCCAAGCTTGCTGAGCATTTACCGCCGCCTCACAAGCGGCTTCCATTTCGGCCTTACCGGCGAGGTGAACATTTGCCAGTACGTGACCATGGTTGTGAGGTATGACTTGTGTAGTCGTGGTGCCTGTGAAAACTTCCTCTCCATTGATTATGCACGGGATTTCAATTACCTCTCCCATCTGGCGATCCATCTCTGCTTGTAGGTCCGCTCTCTCTTGACTTCCCGGGGCAAACCCTAGGATTGGCTCATTGTTTGGTTGAGGCATGTGACAAGCCTCTACAAATTCTACCTAACATTGTTGCGATTGAATATTCAGACAAATTATGTCGCTAAGACCATTCATCCATGTCATCCTTCTTGGCCTTCTTCCAGGCTCTGTAACATGACTTGCAGACAGAAACCCTCCTCGATTGCCCTTCCAGGCCGTCTTCACCCCAAACATCTGCTGCGCGGTCGAAAGCGATTCGACGGCCTCCAATTTTCTTGTCAGCGAAGTTTTCACAGCCGGCTACATCACAACGGACTTGCCCCTCAAATTCCTCTTTCTTGTCCTTACCAGTTCGACCGGCAGCAGCATCCGCTGCAGCACGCTTCTTTCGAGCCTTGGACTTGAATCCCATGAAATACCCCGATATTATCCAAGATTAGAAGGTTGCCTCGTCCCATTCGATATCGAAGGGACCTCCAACCTTTGCTATAGAGGCCCGCCTGTCTGGACCAACACCAACTGAGACTACAGGAATCCCACTCAATACCTCGATTCTATCTACAATATTTCTCACTTCATCCGGCATGGCATCATATCCAGTGCCATCCTTCCGACTACTCTCTGCCATACTAATCCAATCTTCATCGGCCATTGCAGGGAATCCAGGATGTGTTTCGTAGACCGCGACACATCTTTCAACATCTGAAGCGCGTGTTGGGAAATGCGTAATCGGTTTTCCATCCAATTCGTAGCCAATACATATCTTGATGTCGTCTAAACCACCTAAGACATCTAATTTCGTTACAACCAATCCAGTATATCCGCTAACTCTGTGTGCATCTTTGAGGGCTACAATATCTAACCATCCGGTCCTTCTTGGTCGGCCGGTGGTAGTACCAAACTCATGGCCCACTTGGGCCATATGTTTACCTGGTCCCTCTTCAAGAGAAAGTTCACTTGGGAAAGGCCCATTTCCAACTCTTGTACAGTAGGCCTTTGTGATACCAAAGCATTCTGTTATGTGACCTGGGTGAATTCCGGTTCCATGAGTAGCATTCGCCCTACCTACAACGCTTGATGTAACAAACGGATAGGTTCCTTGGTCAATGTCAAGTAATGCTCCTTGGGCGCCTTCTAGTAGAACAGTTTCTCCATTTCTCAAGGCCAAATCAACCATCAACCCAGTGGGCTTGATTGCATGGCCAAATCGGTCTAGTATCCATTGTAATTCCGAACTTAATTCGGATGCTGTGATTTGTTTATTGTAACCGACTGTTTCTAATTGCTTGTTCATTCTAGCTACGGTTTCATCAATCATTGTCTGATCTGAAAGAATTTCTTCAATATCTGTGAAACGAATTCCCACCCTTTCAATTCTGTCTCGATAGGCCGGACCAATTCCTCTTCCAGTAGTGCCAACTACCTTGTCTGCACTATCGTAATACTTGTGGAAAGGAAGTATCACACTGGCTCTTTCACTAATGAAGAGTCTGTCTCCTTCGGGCTTTTCTCCAGTTAGACTCTCCCAACGTGAAAGCTCCTCATCTAGCACCCAAGGGTCGATTACCATGCCATCCCCTAAAACAAGATTGCATTCTTTCGATGTAACTCCAGATGGTATTTGATGTAGCTTCAAAGTAGTGTCTCCAACTACTATTGTGTGGCCTGCATTATTTCCACCTTGGAAGCGAACTGCCCAAGTTGACAAAGGGGCAAGTTGGTCTATCGCCTTACCTTTGCCTTCATCGCCCCATTGGGCTCCCAGCACTACCGTCGCAGGCACCGTTGTGCTGTGCTTAACGGAGGGTGTATGAAACCATTGGTCGGCCAATGACTCAAATTTACTCGTCCTTCTTTGTTGGGAATGGATTATGAAGGAGAGTCAGGTCGGCGCGCTTGTATGGCTCAGCGCTTTCCAGAGGCAGAAGGTCGTCTGCTTAACAAGTGGATTTGTATGAAGTGTAGTGCTACTCATCGTGGCACCAAGCCACCGAAATCATGCAGGAAGTGCGGGTATAAGGGCTTCAGGAAGAAGGCTGCAGAGAGACGTGGTAACTGATTAGCCTATTTTTCTAGGCCTCAATGGTTTTCAATGTCCATCCTTAGGGTCACCTGTGCTAAGCATCGCAATGGAAGGATTTGCGATTAGTTTGGGCCTGATAGTAGCAATAGGCGCTCAGAACGCTTTTGTTTTGCGTCAAGGATTAATGCGCTCGCATATTTTTGTTGTCTGTTGCATTTGCGCTATTTCAGATGCTACATTAATTGCCGCTGGAGTTCTTGGAGTTGGAGCATGGTTAGCGGAATATGAAGAAGGAGCTTTCTGGATTTCATTAGCAGCGATAACATTCCTTGTGGTCTATGGGTCACTAAGAGTTAGATCGGCAATGGACCCACAAGGCATCGATATATTGGAGAGTGAAGAGGAGAAATTCTCAGCGGTTGTGATTACAACATTAGCATTCACTTGGCTAAACCCGCACGTATACCTCGATACCTTGGTCCTGTTAGGGAGCGCATCCTCTCGATACGACGGACCTGAACGTGAAATTTTTGGAATTGGTGCAGCCCTTGCTTCATTCATATTTTTCTTTAGTTTAGGATATGGAGCAAGACTACTATCTCCATTGATGGAGAATCCAAAGGCATGGAGATATATTGATGGAGGAATTGCAATTGTAATGTTTGCAATTGCTTTTGGTATTGCTTTACCATTGCTCTAACTTTGTTTTACTTCGTTTAGTAAAGCCTCTAAAGCGGTTTGAATCTGTAGGCAAAGTGGACCGTAGTGGATTGGTAAATTAGCATCATTGAAAATTTCGTCAAGAATACTAGCAGTCATCCCTAATCGGATGTCTATTTCCTTATCTTTGTTGAGAAGCCATTTCTCAACTGCATCCCGGGCGGAGTTACGAATGTTACGCGGAACTTGAGTGTCCTCTAACTGACCGAGAACTTGAGCGATTTGCTGAACGCGAGTCTCTATGTCTGACATGTTGTGCCTCCAACGGCCCGCCCACCAGCGACTCCTGTTTAAGCGCATCCCCGTCAATACAGAATCATAATTCAAGAAGCAGAACACCAGGTCGCCCAAGGCATATCGGTATTAGCGGCTCCACAACCTTCTCCTTCAGACGCTAATGAGATGATTCCAACTGCTGTTTCAGGTTCGATTAATTCCCTAATCCCCCATCGCATTCCGGATTCAAGTTCGCCTTTACCGAGATTCTGAATTTTTTGATGCACACGATATGAAAGTAAGGCGGTTGTAATCGCTTCACCAACCCCAGTAGCGGCGACACCGAGGCCGTCCTGTACCCAGAAACCACAACCAGGTAATGGGACGTCTCCGACTCTACCAGCTGGTCTATGGGAGGTCCCTCCTGTACTGGTTGCGGCGGCGATTAAACCTGATGAATCTCTAGCAATAGCACCAACAGTATCCGTTTGTAATTCAGGCATAGAGCCGCCTAGCTCTCCAACGTCACCTTTGTTACCTTTTGGTGGCCTTCCAACTACGGGTGCATTCAGGTGACCACGTTCATCTGCCCATATCCGAGCACCTGTTCCAGCAAGACCATTGATTTCTTCACCGAGAAGGTCGACACAAATACGAATTGGATTGGGGGTATTTTCCATTACTGCAACAAAACCCATCCTTCCATCTGAGGCCTGTAAAGACGCATCGGTTAGCACTGAACCATCATTTCTCATCACACTACCCGTTCCAGCATTGAAGACTGGATCATCCTCAAGCACGACACATGCCTCTACGGCAGCTTGAATTGCATCTCCACCCGATTCAAAAACAAGACGTGCTGCTTCAATTGCGGGTTGCAGATTGGATAATCTCTCAGGCCCCGCTCCTGCTCCTCCATGAACAACTACTGCTGGTGCGGCCATGCAATCCCCTAACTAACGGCGTAAAGACGGACCTTGAATTAGGCGTTCGAACGAACTGGGAGAAAACCGCAAAATTATGCAGATGGTTGGGTGTCGGCTCCACTCGAGATTGTGTCGATTACATTCGCTAATCTCTCTACAAGAGTTACCTTTTCCTCTGCTCCAACCAAGGCATGTTGTAGCACTTCATCTAGTGAATCAACTGGAAGAACTTCCACCATTGCTTCATATTTTTCGTCGATTAGTACGTCTTGCAAGTTGCTGCGAGGAATAATCACTCTCTCTATTCCAGACTTCACTGCAGCCTCTATCTTTGCAGACACTCCTCCAATAGGCAAAACTTCACCGCGCACAGAAAGCGAACCGGTCATGGCTAGGTTTTGATCGATTGGAACTCCTTCAAAGGCGCTGATAATTGCGGTAGCCATGGTAATCGAAGCACTGTCTCCATCGACATTGTGAGTTCCCGGGAACTGCACGTGTAGGTCGTAGTCTTGGATATCCTTACCTGTCAATTTCTTTACAACAGCGCTGATATTAGTAACGGATTCTTTGGCTAGGTCGGATAGGCCTCCTGTAGCTATGACTTGGCCCGACCGACCCTGAGCGGGTGTAACCATGGCCTCGACAGGTAGCACTACTCCCGAGTAATCGGAAAGACCAGTATCTGCACCGAGAACTGCGAGACCATTAACTCGGCCGATTCGTTCCCCTCTATTGACTAGCATTGCATATTCTGATTGTCGCTCAAGATACCTGTCTGCGACCTGTTGTTCGAGTGGTTTTGCAATCGCTCTCGCGCGCACTACATGTTCAGCCAATACCATAGAGGCCTTTTCCTCAGCAGCGAGATCGCCAGCGATTCGCACTAATCCCCCCAGTTCACGGAGTCTGAGTGATAACTTACCACGGCGACCACTTCGACGCTGAGCTTCTTTCAGAATCAATCCTATGGCGCCCTTGTCAAAGTGTGGAATTGACTTCCCACTATCTTTCTTCATTTCGTTTCTTACTTCTTGAGCAACGAAGCGAACTAATCTTCTGCGATTTCTTTCCGTATCTGGCATGTCGGTATTGACGTATACTTCGTAACCATATCCGCGGATTCTACTTCTTAATGCAGGGTGCATGTTTTGGATACTATCCAGATTTCCTGCAGCCACGAGAATGAAGTCAGTAGGCACCGGTTCTGACTTGGTCAGAGCGCCACTGCTTCGCTCGGAACGACCTGATATTGACAGCGCCTTTTCTTGCATTGCCACCAAGAGTGCTTGTTGTTCCTCCATTCTTAGCATGCGAATTTCGTCAATGTAGAGAACACCCTTGTTCGCTCGGTGAACAGCACCTGGCTCTACTCTTTCATGTGCTGGAGTTGCCAAATCTGCTCCAGATTGGAATGGGTCGTGTCTAACATCACCAAGCAGAGCACCGGCGAGTGTTCCTGTTGCATCAATGAATGGCACCTCTTCGTTTCGCTCGTGTTTTACTAGTAATTTCGGAATATTGCCCTCATCACCAGAATTTAGGCGAGTTCTTAGGAAAAAGTATCCGAAAACAAGCAGGAAAGACCCGAATATGAATGTCAGAATCTCGCCAGAGGATAATGTGGCGAGTAACAAAGCCGCACCAACCACTAGAGCGATGAATAGCAAAGTGCGATTGGTTCTCTCTCTTTGTTGTTTGATGTGGGCTCGACGTTCTGAGATAATACTCGAACCTCGTCCTGCGGGAACAGTTCTGATTCTAGGTTCGTTCTCATCCTCATGATTACGATAGACGAGAATATCCTCAAGTTGTTCCTTTGGTAGAAATTCAGTCATTGAGCGAGATAACATCGACTTACCAGTTCCAGGTTCTCCGACCATGATAATGTGTCTGCGCTGTTCGGCGGCCTTACGGACGATTATGGAAGCGGCCTCTTGGCCAATTACCTGATCAACCAGTTTTTCTGGTATCGGAACTTCCTCAGTCGAGACAATGTCGAGTTGTTCTGCCCATTCTTCTACAGGAGTTTTGCAGACTGGATCCTTGTCCGCGGAGACACCGAATGCGGCACCATCTTCCCACGACTCTAGTGGGTCAACAGGTGACTCTTCATCGCTCATCGTGCACCCCTCAGGGTCTTCCCTGTCCTGCGCACCTTCTTGAAGGTGCGTTATGAGTAATTCAGTGCAACTACTGCTGTTCTCGGCGCCTGAGGTACTCTGCACCGTAGTAATTCCATTGTTCCATTGTCCAACCAGGAGGGAGGCCTTCAGGCGGTAAAGGAGGGCCCATTCCGGGTGGTGGTGGTGGAGCCACTAATGGACTCGGTTCAGGCTCCTCATACCCCGAATATTCGTATTCTTCTTCATAATCATAGACCTCGGCGCTGACAACTTCTCTGCGCCCTCTTTGTAATACAATGGCTAGACCCATTACTAGGGCGATTGAGAGCATAATTCCGATTGCCATTAGTCCTGCAGTCAGAAGTGTGAATGTTGATTTGTTTTGATTACCGCCGTCACCCGGTTCTTGTGGAGTAATTTCGACGGTTTCTGTGGCATAGGCCTTGTATTGTTCAGTTGTTGAGCGATCGAATCCTTGTGAGTCTACAGCGTTAACTGAAAGGGTTACGTAATCCCCTATCATAAGTCCCTCACCATTATTTGCCAATACAATAAATGGACCCATGTTGTAAGAAGTACCAAAGTCATTACAAATTCCAGTGATACTGTTACAAACACTCCAAATTACTTTAATTTCTGATAATTCAAGAACTCCTACATTTTCGATAGTTACGCTAGGGTTCAAACCAAAACCTGTGGAGGAAATATTGACACTCAAATCGCCGAATCCCGATGAATCTACCCATAGAAGTGGCAGATCATTGACTACACTAACCGTGATTATGGCGGCACTGGAAGCTCCATGTCTGTCTTCAGCAGTAACCGTCACCATCTCTTCTCCTGCATCTTCCCAACTCATTGTGGCAAGGCCAGAAATTGGATTATACTGAACCGCACCAGGAACAAAAGTTGTCACTGTAATCCAAATATCCTCTTCGGAATCATCGACATCCGAGACCATATCTAAAACATTGAGGGTCAATCTGTCACCAGTTTGAAGGACTGGATTAGAATATTCGCCTAAGTCAATGATTGGAGCATCGTTAACATTGTTGACATGGAAAATAATCACTGTATCTGATTCTTTGACACCATCGGATGCTCTAACTGTGATTTCAACTGTACCAAAACTATCGTCATCCAGAGCAGCAACATTGAGAGTCTGGTCGTAAATTTCGGCAGATACTAATGATTCATCACTAATGCTGACAACAGATAAAGAGAGAGTATTTGCAGGAACTGAGTTTCCATTATCGTCTGTGTCGGTTAGGAATTCTGTCAATACTAAACTAGAGGACCCTCCTTCGTCAAATCCTTGAGTCGGAATTCCACTCCAGCGAGGCTGACCATTTTCGATGACGTTGAACATCAAAGTTCCTGAATTGACATCTTCGCCATCACCGACTGTGATGAATATGCCTTGAGAGATTGAATTTCCTATGCTGTCGTAGGAAATTTCGTCAAACCGAACACTTATCTCGAGCGTCTGGGGATCATAGGAAATGTATTGGTGAGCATTTGAGTCAATTATCAGTTCAGCATGAGAAGTTTCAGCGTCGCTAACCAAGCCGACTATTGATACAGCCTCAACCGTATCGACCTTCACGGTCGGGATTCCTGCATAACCATCGTCACCAGGCCCTAGAATTCTAGGTAATGCATTTCTCAATTCGAAGGCATTTTCTGTAATTTCCCACTCTGATGTTTGTCCGCCAGAGTCCGTCCATTGCATACGGATATCGTAGGACCCAGATTGAGAACTCATTGGAGGAGTGATTGTGTGAATGTAGCGAGAATTACCACCTGTTCCTACCATGTCTATGGCAGTAATCCAAGAATCGTCCCAAGTATCTGTACCATGGAGGCTGTAGTGTAATTCTGCGCTCATGGTTGACATATCATCGACCAAATCATTCGGCAGTGCTGTAGATTCAAATTGGATTGGTGTGCCTCTCTCTACGCTAGAATCTGCGACTACAACCGGGCGATTAGGAACCGGAGGATTGTCATGCAGAGCAAGGCCATCTAGGTAGTCATTGGAAGATACACGATCCCCAATCATTCCAGATATACGTGCTCTAAACGAGGAAGTCCCTGATGGTGCTAGCGTGATGTCGCTTGTGTCGAACATAGTAGTGTAGGACTGAGTCCCTCCGACCGAAAGTTGGTTGATTGAAATGCCGCCGAGGTGAATTTCCTCACCATTTGAGAGGTGATAGATATCGATGCTACCTCCATCACTATATTCCTCGGCTCCATTATTCGCGATATCGACCTCAAGATCGAGTATGTCGCCTGCAACAAAACCGTTGTTTCCATTTGCATTTCTGGCCTCAAAGTCAACTATTCCTATATCGATTAACGGAGCCATATCTAGATCAATAGCAGCATAGACCTCATTGTAGGTTGAATAATCTCCATCCATCAGAGCGAATACAGGCCAGAAATTTTCCCACTGAGTATTTCCACCACCGGCTCTTACGGAATTAAGCGGTTTATCCCAAGTTAATGTCTCAACCTGATTCGGTATCAAAGTCACCTCTGTGAAATCGTTATCAGCGGAAAGTAACCATTCTCTGAAAACATGGTGAGGTCTACTTCCATCATTATATGCCTCGGCCCCAATTTTCTCAGTCACGGCTCCATAAACATACACCGTAATGTCACTAGCACCTAGGTAAGTTATGTCGAGAGTTGTAGTCACAGTATCTCCTGCGGAATTCAGAGCTATTCCAAGTTCCATGCTAAAATCACTAGCATCAGCGTGCATACAACCTCCTGCACTAAAGTCTGCATCGTAGTAATTTGTCCCTCCAGCCCCAACCTTGTAGCAAGTTCCCGATTGCTTATCTGCAAAGGAAAAGACAGGAATTCCCGATGCCGATGCAGAGACATGGTTTCGCCTATTTACAGGTCCGTCAGAGGGCCAGCCACTAGAAGCACCCTCAAAGAATGAAATGTAAGTGAAATCATCTGTATTGCTGTTTTTCAGGTTGACCAGAGAAGGAGAGGCGCTACCCATACAAGGTCCGCACCAATGCGCCCCAACATATTCACCAAAGACTGTGTGACCCGGGCTGACTGCAAATCTAGGCATTTCTTTTGCCTCTAATTCCTGCCTCTCAGTTGTCTCTTCCTCAATCATGAAATATCCGATTGAAGACATTGTTAGAATTAGCAGTGCAATCGTTAAGGTTGAGATTTTATCCAACCGGTCCACTCCCATCATGAAGAAATGCTGTAATCTCAATGATTTATACATAACCCTACAATGTCTCACATCAAAAAACGACCCTATAGGGGTCGTAGAAAAAAAATAATGACAGGAATTTAGAATCGAAGGTCTTGAATTAAATGACCGTTACAACTTACATTGATGTCAGGGCCTGAGGCGTCAAGTGCAGTTCCCAATTGGGTGGCTTTCAGAGAAGATGATGGCAGAGCATATCTCGTCAATAATGTGCCCGGTGAAGTCAAGATAAAGGGTCTTGGAAGATTCGACCCTTCGGCACTATTGGAAGGATACTCATTGGGAGATAGAATCACTGTTGGACAGAAATCTTTGACCATAGTTGAAGCCGCTCTACCTGAGGCTAGAAGAAACATGAATAGAAGGGCACAAACAATTGGAATCAAGGACTCAGGATTTTTGATTTCTTGGATGGGAATTGGTACCGGAAGCCGTGTACTGGAAGGCGGCCACGGCTCTGCAGGACTGGCGATGAACCTTGCGAATGTAATGGGAACCAAGGGATATTTGATCTCAGTAGAAAACCGTCCAGAACACGCGGAAGTTGGCCGGAGTAATATGGAAAGACTGGCTGAGTTTTCTACAGATTTTCCCTCTTGGAATTTATTGGAAATGGATTTGCAAAATGCGGCTTCCAAAGTTGCGGGAATATGCGGGGAGTTAGACGCTGCAATAATCGATATTGCAGAACCTTGGACCGTTGTCCCCGAAATTTCTCAAACACTCAGAATCGGAGGAAGGATTGCGTGCTATTGCCCCACCACTGCTCAGTTAGAAAAATCATGGGACGAGGTCGAAAAAGAGGACCTAATCGTAGAATTTGCCGGAGAAATTATCGAAAGAAGGTGGTCAAAAGCCGGTAGAGGCGGTGTCCGCCCGGGTAATCAGCCGATGGGCCACACTGCATTTTTGTTAATCGCGGCAAAAGTCGCAACTCTTGAAGAGGAATAATCATCATCAAAGTGTCTTCAGCTGACGATTTCCATCTCCGCCCGGACCTATCCAATCTGCAGGTTTGTTTCCAAGTATTCCCTCGATAGATTTCATCTCATCATCGCTCATTGAAAGTGCAACTTCGATACAACCCAAATTATCCCGAAGTTGATCTTCTGTAGTCGCTCCCAAAAGTATAGTCGATACATTTGGATTCTTCAAACACCAAGCAAGAGCGAGTTGTGCTGGAGTACATCCTTTGTTGTTGGCTAAATCGACTAGCTCGGCAACTATCTCGAACTCGCCACGAGCCTTTCTTTCCTCCAAATCCTGCAACATCCAGTCGTAACCTGATTGTGTGGGGCGTGAATCTTCAGGAATGCCATCGAGATACTTGCCGGTGAGGAATCCTGACCTAAGTGGACTCCAAATCGTAGTTCCAATCGAATATGGTGGGTTGTAAAGGGGGAAGTATTCCTCTTCAAACCTCTGCCTGTGAAGCATATTGTACTGTGGCTGTTCAAATTGAGGGGGCTCTAGACCCTCGCTCTTCGCAATCCAATATGCTTCGGTAATCTGTTGGGCGGACCATTCACTCGTTCCCCAAGCGGTTGCTCTACCAGAGCGGACAATGTCGGTCATGGCCCTGACGACCGTTGCAGTTGGTGTGAATGGATCCGGCCTGTGACAAAATACCATGTCAACATAATCCAACTGCAATCTTTCCAAACACTTGTCCATACCTTCACGACAATGCTTGATTGAAAGCCCTGATTCATTTACTCCAGGTCCACCCCAGAATATCTTGGTGGTAATCACCAATTCTGAACGTCTCCACAGTTCAGCATCTTCTGATTGTAATTCTTTCAGAGCTATACCGAATATCCTCTCAGCCTCTCCATTTGGATTACCGTAAGCCTCTGCATGATCGAAACAATTGACTCCCGCTTCACGGGCGATTTGCATCAACTCCTTTGCAGATTTTACTCCTGCATCCCCGGTCAGTCTATCTTTGACTCCATAGGTTGCCCAGAATCCATAGGATAGAACGGAAACTTGGATTCCAGTATTGCCCATCATTCGGTAGTACATCGAGTCGTTGCCCATGCATCTGTGTCGGGCATCGACTACTCAAGCATTAGCACGGAGCAAAACTGACTTTCGATTCGATTCATAAATTGAGGACGGGACGCGAAGGCATGCGCGACAGTAGCGACTGGCACCCCACTGCGTTTCGTACTCACACAATCGGACAAGTTGTTAGCAATGGGGCAGATATGATTGGAAAACAAGTCTCGGTAGCCGGATATGCAGAAACAGTCCGTGGAAGAGGTGCAATCGCTTTCCTAATGTTGCGCGATGGAACAGGGTATATCCAAGCATTTCTGAAAAAGGACAACATGGACGAAAATACGTTCACTGCAGTCCAATCAGCCTCGCGCGAATCAACAATTCAAGTGACTGGAACAGTAGCTCAAAAGCGGCCACCCAAGGTCCCCGAAGGCGAACCTACTCCACCTCCAGAATACGAGATTAACGTAACAGAGGCCAACATACTATCTTCTGCTGAAACACCATTACCGGTGGGAATTACTGACGATGTAAATGTCGGATTGGATATCCGATTGGATAACAGACATCTGGATCTTCGTCGCGCGCACGTGAATGCAATGTTCCAACTTAGAAGTCGTGTGCTTCAATATGGACGAGACCATCTAATCGGTGAGGGGTTCCAAGAAATAAATTCTCCAAAAATCATCGCCAGCGCCAGCGAGGGTGGCACCAATCTATTCCCAATGATGTATTTCGATACACCAGCCTTCCTAAGCCAATCACCTCAATTATACAAGCAATTAGCAGTTCTTGGTGGTTTGGAAAGAGTATTCGAAATCGGACCCGCCTTCAGGGCTGAAAAACACGACACATATCGCCATCTAAACGAATTCATTTCCTTCGATATTGAAGGAGCTTGGATGAATGACGAAGATGTAATGGGCGTTCAGGAGAGAATGATTCATCACATTTGGAGTCAAGTCGTGGCAAATGACCTACATCTCATCGAAGTTGTAAATGAATACAGAGTAAGCCAAGGTCAGGACCCGGTTACTGTGGAAGTGCCAGAACTACCATTCCCACGTATTCCTTATTGTGACGCGATTGAGATCGTACAGAAAGGTGGTGGCGAAATCGAGTGGGGAGATGACATCGAAAGTCACCACTGTGATATCATCGCAGCTGAATACCCTGGATTCCACTTCCTACCACGATGGCCGATGTCGATGAAGCCGTTCTACATTTACCATGACGAAGATGAAAAAGGCTCTACTGGTGGCCAGTTGAGCCGCGGATTCGACCTAAATTATGGCCGTGATGAGATGACCTCTGGAGGACAGCGAGAACATCGAGTCGATGTCTTGGAACAGAATCTAAGAAACATGGATTTGGACCCAGCGGACTTCACCTTCTACACAGATGGATTCCGTTACGGCGCACCTCCTCATGCAGGATGGGGACTAGGTGTCGCTAGATTACTGATGATTCTCACAGGAGCTGGTAATGTCCGAGAAGTTGTCTTGTTCCCAAGAGATCGTTCTCGTGTCACTCCTTAATCGGAAATAACCATATTTCTATTCTAGGTAAACATCGGTTAATAGGTAAAATCGGATTAGCCTAATTCGTGAAACCGGCCATTGTGGCGAGTATTGTTTGCTTATTGCTTAGCGCAGTTCTTGTCAGTGGAAACCTCGCAAATCAAGATGATGGAGAGGTTGTGGTTGTGAGTGTCGACAGCACAAACTTACGGTTTTCTCCAGAAACAATTACTCTACAAGAAGGAGATTCAGTACGCTTCTTTTGGAGTGGTGAATTGCTAGCTCACAATGCTGTAGAAAGTAACGGTTTGTTCGATTCAGGAGAGGCTTCGAGGAATGTAGACTATACCTACACATTCAACATTGGTGAAAATGGAACCTACGAATATGTCTGTGAACCTCACGAAGAGCTTGGAATGATTGGGACGATAATCGTCGAACCAAAACCAGCTGACGAACAAGATCCCGAAGAGGATCCTGATGAGGGAAATGATACTGTAGAGGCTCAATCTGAAGGGTTTACAGTACCTCATGTTGAATTGGTCGTGGTTATTGGTATTCTACTGTTGATTTATCAGATGGTAAGAATCAGAAGTTTTGGTGATATTAAGCTTCAGAAAGTCAACGATATCGAGGAAGAAATGGATGCTGAAATTCTAGAATAGATGATGAATTTTTTGGAAAATAAGCGACCGAAAATAACGGGTATCAATGACCCCTCGCAAGCACGGGGAGAGCACTGTGGGAGTTAAGCCAAGTTTCGCATATTTGCTCCTAAAGGAGCACCCTTATGGAAGAGAAATGTTACGGCAGATTCTCTCAGAAGGATTCATTCCAAGTATCGTAATTTCGGAGGACTCGGCGATTGCAGACGAAGAGAGAGAGAAGTTTCTCAAGCGTATAGAAGGAAATCCAATCGCTCCAACAATTGAGTCGCAGTTAGCCGATTTATCGACTCAAGGAATTGAGGTTCCTCACGTAGAAGTTGCAATTCATAACTCAGAACAGGTAATGCCACACATTGCAGATTTACC
>DAPQ01000008.1 GCA_002502175.1 Euryarchaeota archaeon UBA19
GCGTAAATTCTGTATGACCAAGGATCACCGTCAAGGAATACCAGAACAGGTAGGTTCCATTCCTCATTCATTCGCTTAATAATTCTGCGAGTAGAACGCGCCGGCTGTCCTTTGAGATGAACTAGAGCACATCTAGCTGACTCGTCAAATCCGTTCTCAACCAATCTGTCAAACATACCGCCAGTCTCTATGGCCATGATAAAATCGACATCATGATCAACTAGGCGTAATTTTTCGAGTTCGACATTGTAAGGGACGCCATAACCGGAATCGCCAACATCGTCTCGACAATTTATCCGCATCCATTCACCTCGGCGATTCCTCTCTTCGAAGGTGATATTTCCTATGATTCTAGCACCATCTTCTTCAGGTCTGAGTTTAAAATCCTCTCTCATACATTTGGTTATAATTTCCAAATCTTCCGCCAAATTGTTACTTTCATTTTGGGAACCAAATTTACCATGACCCCATCCTTCTGAAATGTAATACATTTCTCTTAGGGTCGAGGATTTTCCAGCCTCAATCATTTCTTCGATAAATTCCGTAACGTGCAGTGCACGCAATAATTGCCTCGCACTTCCAAGAGAGGTCGCATCTCGCGTGGACTTCTTCTTCCCGTATTTGTATACCCCGAGTTTCGAATCAAAGGAAATGTTCTGCTTTGTTCTTACAGGCAACGTCATTGTTGGAGGCTCTCCCTTGAGCATCTTGTTGTGCATCTCACCCGCGATATCATGTAGCGCTTCGATTACCTGCTCCTTTGTGTATCCATTCGCACTCATTCAGCACCACCATCCCTCATACCAAACCAATCTTCATCCTCGGAAGGAATCACTTCCGTAACCGAGGCAGTTGGTTCAGTCAAATCTTCATTGGACACTTCCTGAAAATCCACTACAGGTTCGGCTCTGTCCAACACCCTCTCCAATGATCCAATATCATCGGGCTTTGCGTGTTCGGCTTCGGCGACGGCCAAAGCCTCGACTTTGCGCATTTCATCGAGTAATTTCTCATCGATTTTGTTTGCCCCAATAATATCGCCATTTCCACGGAAGAAAATATCCGTTTCATTCCAATCACCTTTTGTCAATCCTTCAACTGTGAATCGTATTTCGGCAGATTCACCAGGATTGAGAGTATCTAGTCTCCAAGCCCACAACCCGTTGGTTTCCTTTCTTCCACCTCGGGGATTTTCAGCCATTCTCACACCGTCCCCTTCGGGCCATTTTGCCAGTATAGTATAGGCCCGGGCCCTTGCGGTGTAATTGTAAATCGTAACAGAACAAACATTCTGCTTGGTGTCATTATCCCAAGAGACCTCGTCTTCGAGGAATACCGCATTCATTATTCGAGTAATGACCGGAGATAAGTCGGGTTCATCCCTTCCCAACATCTCACTTGATTTTCTTGATATTTCAGGTAAAATGATATTGATTAAGTCGAATTTTTCTTGAGCCTTCTTTCTTTGCTTACTCTTTTTCAAATGATTTTTCAGACCTCTACCGACCTCTAACATAGCCTTACGAATTTCTTCAAATACCTCTTCATTATCTGAAACAGCTTCTTTAGCTTCACTGGTAAATTGGACGTTTGTAGAAGCAAGATGAATCAATACTGCAGCGGGGCCTTTAGGCAGACCTTTCCCACCCGGGTGATCTAACCCGTATCTCTTCCAATCTACAGATTCGAGTGCCTTTGTCAAAAGACAACCACCTTGCTGGTACATCAGAGGAACTCGATTTGCAAATCGAAGCACTTCAATCGGCCCATCTGCTGCCAAATCTCCTCCGAAAACAAGACCAACTTCGATTTGGAACGGGTTTCCTTGACTCACTGCAGGCTTACGTGTAACCGTCGAGGCAAATCTAGAATCGATTGCTTTCGAAAGTCCCTTTTTGATTAGAATCTCTTCAATAGGAGAGAGACAATCGGTTGGAGGCGCAAGTAATTTTACTTCTTGAAAAGAGTCTAACATGGCTTGTGCTTCATCAGCCTTGATTCTAACAGGAGTTCTTCCTTCCTCTAATTCCGCCTTACCAAGAATTTCTTTTGCGGCCCTCATACTAACTCCAGAGAAGTTGTGCCTGAGGAAGGAAGTGAGCTTTCTTTCGTCTGCCTCTTTCAGCATCCTCTGAAGTTGCCCAAGATGAATCCCGTGTGGATGTGGCTTGATTTCCTCAACCACTCTTGGTAATTTTTCTGTGGTTCTTATCCAATGGCCCTGATCAATTATTTCTCCATCGGAGTCACGCACGATTAGTTGGATTGTAGCGTGAGGGTTGACGATACTCGTCATACGAAGATATTGGTGAACGGATTGTCTTCCTCGCTGATATTTTGCCTTCATCACGGTTTTTATTTTCAGTCCGCTTACTACTTCCTCACCATCCTCAAACCAAACATCTCTAATTTCATTAGATTTGGTGGCCTTGTTTTTTCTAGTGTCTAGACCAAGATCAACGTGTACAGCCGAACTATCAGACTTGATTTTAGAAATTACATGAGTCTTTGAGCCGGTTGTCAATTGACTGTACATCACAACTCCTGTGATCCCAATTCCTTGCTGACCACGAGTTTGTCTAATTGCATGAAATCGCGACCCTAGCAAGAACTTACCAAACACATTCTCAACAGAATTTCTTGGAATACCAGGACCATTATCTTGGCAAATTAATTCCAGTTTGTCACCTTTGAGTTTGTTTATCTCGACCTTGATTGTTGGTAGAATTCTAGCTTCTTCACAAGCATCAAGTGAGTTATCAACCGCTTCCTTGACGGCCGTAATCACTGCTCTTTGAAGGGTGTCGAAGCCTAGGAAATGCTTGTTCTTCTCGAAGAATTCACTAATCGAAATCTGCTTTTGTTTACTTGCAATATTCTCTGCATCTGCCATCGCGACTACCCCCTTCAGGTCCTCCCATAGTCCGAATGACAAGGGGCCTGCTTGTGGTCGAGGCCGCCCGAGTGCTCAGGGCCTTTAACTCTGTTCAAACAAATTTGGATGCCAGGCAGTAATCTTTCCAGTGAATGCACTAGCCATTACAGTCAGAGGGCTTGCTAGGTACAATTTCCCTGGTCCAGAGCGTCCTTGGAAATTACGATTTATCGCCGATACTGTAACTTGTTCTTCTAGATCAGAAACCCCTGGTCCAGCGCCAATACAAGCACCACATCCAGGGTCGATTAGCTTGACACCAGCGCGCTCAAACAAATCACTCCACCCGTTGCGCGCTGACAAATCTTTGACTGCCTTTGAGCCAAATTGAATGTAACAATCAACATCATCTGCTACGGTCAATCCAGCATCTAAAGCCGCTTTGGTAACCATTGCATAGTAAGCGAAATCATCATCCTTACCCGCTGTACATGAGCCAGCGTATGCAATATCAATCTCGACATCTCCTAGGTCTTCGATGTATGCTCCGTTTGTTGGGTCGGATGGGATTCCTGCATCAGGGTCTCCGGGGTGTGCTACCATAGGCCGAATTGCAGTCAAGTCAATGGTATGTACACCCCCGTGGTAAACGGCATTCTCATCAGGAAGAACAAAGGCAGTACGAATCTCATCTTCAGTCAAATCCTGACGTCTTGCCATTAACCACTCAACTGTCAAATCATCCGGCTCACAGATTCCAGTCTTCGCTGAACACTCTGTTGCCATATTGCAAAGAGTTGCTCTTTCATCCATGGAAAGAGATGCTAATCCGGGGCCACCGAATTCCATTGAACGGTCGAGGGTGTCCGACTGTGCAGCGTACTTCCATAGGATATGTAGAATTACATCCTTTGCAGTACAACCCGGGTCTAGACTTCCTACTAATTCGAATCGAATACTCTCTGGAACTTTTACGAATGCGAATTGATTGTGTACCAAGTTAGCGTACTCAGTTGAACCAACTCCGTATGTCAGAGCATTGCTCGCACCACCCATGCAGGTGTGACTATCCGTAGCTTGAATGAAGTCGCCAACATCGATGAACTCCTCTCTTGCGACTTGGTGACATATACCCGGACTAACTCCATTCACCGCGGAATAATCCCGTACTCCTGTGTGCTTCTGGAAAGCGACTTGCAAATCGCGTAAGGTCTGAATCTTGTCCTCAAATCGAGCGAACCTTGCAACTCCCGTTGCATACAAGAGATGGTCTTCAAAGACTGCAAATTTTGGCGGATTTGGTAATGAATAATCGTCGCCATATTCAGCAGCTAGGAAGTTATGAACTTGAGCAGTAGTGAATTCGTGCGAATATCCACCATCGACTTGCGCAAGCACAGCGTCTCCGGGCTTGACATAACCACGCACACCATTCTGTCCGAGCAATTTGTTGGAAATCATCTTCTCAGCCATCGTCATAGGAACAGGCTGATCACTTACTGCAGGTAACTCAACATCGCCTGCCTTCATTCTCTTAGCAAAAGGAAAGATTCCACCATTATCTACAATTAGTTTGGTCACTGGGTCGTATTTTCCTGTGAACTCTTCTAGGTCAATACTTTCTCCATTTTGTAGGCGTTCAAGCATTGCATGGTCTCCCATTAACTGACCGAGATTGATGTTATTCCTCTCGTGAATAGGGGCAAAGGATGCGGCGATGACAATTCGAATTCCTGACCATCTTTCACATTGAGCGGCCGTCTCTCTACTGCTGCCGGTCCCCTTTCGATGGCCGCTAACGATTACTTCGAATCCACCATCCATCAATGCTCGAGACTCAAAGACACGACGACCTTCATGCAGAAGTCCTGCGTATGCATTCTCTGCAAGTATAGCAGGATCATGATCAAAGCAGACCCAAGCAGGAGTCATTACGTCGGTGTTGATATCGTCTAGTAAGTCATCGACGGACAAATCTTCCATCCTTAAATCGAGACCTTCATACAATTGTTTGCGAATCAACTCCAAGTCTTTTGTCAAAAATAGAACCCTTTTGTTAGGGCTAAGACTGACTTTGGAAGGAGGCCAAGACTGCATACCAACACCTCTCGCTTGCTTAACGCCAAGGTCTGTTGCTATTTCACCGTTGGTGCAAGAAATAGCAGGCTTGCAGACCTTCATTTAGGGGCAGTTTACAATACCTCTAAGGTTTAAATAAGAAGTCCATTGCGAATATTTTACCTTTCGGGTCGAAAGGGGTGATTAAGAGATGTCAGAATATCTTGTTGAGGACATTGTCAAGTGTGATGAATGCGGTTCAAGGAATTTGAACCGAGACGAAACTCGTGGAGAGGTCGTCTGTGATGATTGTGGACTTGTCCTTGAAGACAAGGTTATCGATCAAGGCGCTGAGTGGCGTGTATTTAGCCCCGAGCAAGGAGACCAGCGTGCACGTACCGGTGCTCCAATGACTGTAATGCTTCACGACAAGGGTCTCTCAACCGATATTGATTGGCAGAACAAAGACTACTCCGGAAAGACAATTTCTTCCAGATACCGCTCGCAATTCTACCGAATGAGAAAGTGGCAAAAGCGCTCTCGAGTAAGCAATGCAACAGAACGCAACCTCGCAATGGCTCTAGCTGAATTGGATAGAATGGCCAGCCGCCTAGATCTTCCAAAGAGTATCCGTGAGACTGCTGCTGTCAACTACAAGAAAGCAGTCGAGAAGAGACTCATTCGAGGTCGCTCGATTGAAGGTGTAGCAGCAGCATCTCTGTATGCTGCTTGCCGCCAGTGCAACAATCCACGAACTCTCGACGAAATCGGTGATGCTAGCAGAACCGGTAGAAAGGAAATTGGTCGAACATACAGATTCATGGTTCGTGAATTGAAGATGAAGATCCCACCAACCAAGCCTGAGGATTACATTCCTCGATTCTGTTCGGGTCTTGACCTAGATGCCGAGGTACAAGCCAAGGCATACGAATTGATTCAGAAGGCCCAAGAAAAGGAACTAACCAGCGGCCGAGGTCCAACTGGTATTGCGGCTTCAATCATCTACATCGCATCGGTTCTTTGTGGTAAGCGCAGAACTCAGCGAGAGGTTGCTGAAGTGGCTGGTGTCACTGAGGTTACAATCCGAAATAGGTACAAGGAACTCATCCAGAACCTGAACATCGAACTAGAGATTTGAGTCGGTCCAAATGGCCAGACGGGAAGGCAGTGCCTTAGTCTGGCAGAAAACCGATGAAAGGCTCAAGGAAGCGGTGCGTGAAGCATTTGAGATTGCACCGCTTCCTAATCCTCCTCTAGAATTACCGGATTTTCCTGCAATCTCTCCTACTGATTCCGAATCACTGGTTAGGCAGGCGGCAGGAATCTTCGCTATCGACCGTCAAGGATTCAATATGCGTTTAGCTGAGGTTTGCGAGGTACATCTACCGGATCATGTTCGTCGCTCAATAGATCCCATGGAGGCAGAATCCGAATGGCTAGCATCTAACTCGGATGCAATTGCAGAGAGAGTACTTGCGCTTCAGACTAGAGACTGGCTAGCAGTTGCATTAGATGAAAATGTACCAGACACAGATAGGTGGTATCTTGGTTCAAGTTTGCTAGTAGGTCTAGCATTGGGTGGTACAGAAGTCGCCAGGGATGATTGCTACTATTTGCTTGAAGCAATCGCTTATGCTGTCACTCCTGGAAATTTACCATATTCGAATGTCGTCGGTCATCATCAAATTGCATGGTCTCCAGAGATGTCGGCCAA
>DAPQ01000061.1 GCA_002502175.1 Euryarchaeota archaeon UBA19
ATTGTATAACCTAGTTCCACGATTCCATTCCAAGGACCAACTAAGGCGCTTGGCAATAGTTCACCGGAGAACCAATTTGCAGTGGCTAAGTCAAACATATCTGTTGAGAGCATCAGGAAGCCCCAAAACATCAGAACATGCATAATTCCAACGACTCTGTCTTCGAGGACTCTTTTCTGACCTAACCAACCGGTGATAACTTCCCAAACTCTCTTGCCCCATGAGTCAAAACGGTCATCGCTGGAACCAAGCATTACAAGACGAATGGCTAATTGAACCTGATAGAGGAAGAAGCCAATGGATAACCCTCCAATTAGTAAGAGAATCATCCACCCATCTAATGGACCATAGGTCTGAAGAAGTGGGTGCTCCATCATCAATCACCGGCAGGCCTAGGGCCTGAATGGTGCTTCCAAGTGTGGCCGGAACTTCAATCAACCGCTTTCCCATTACAACACGAGTCATCTCCCCAACCCTCATTTCCTCGACGCCTTAGCGGATGACATGGTCAAGGCCTTCGCACCAGGAAAGTGTATCCTTTTCGGGGAGCATGCAGTAGTCTACGGCCACCCCGCGGTTGCTGTTGCAATCGATTCAGGGGTCGAGGTAGAATTGACCGAATCGGACTCATGGACAATTGAAGGAATGCCCTTTCACAGTGAAAAACACCCTCACATTTCTCATATCCTGAATGACATTTTCGAATATGGTGGAAGACCTCTGAAAATCGCAATTGAAAGCGGGTTGTTTTCAGCCGCGGGCCTAGGCTCTTCTGCAGCTCTTTCCAATGCGATGGGAGCGGCAGTACTTCGGATGATGGATGCTAATGCAGAATTAGACTCAATCAAATTAGCCAGAATTGGCCACGCTGCGGAGGCAAAGGCCCAGTTCGGACGAGCGAGCCCAACGGATACGGCAACCAGCGCCCTTGGTGGTTGTGTTGTTGTGGCTGGAGAACAAGTCACAGGCACTGAGCACGTATTCGATGCATCAATGGTCACCCCCGAAGGTGAAAGGAAATGGTCCGTTTGTAAGGTCGAATTACCTGACGATTTGGATGCTTGGTTAGTGCTTGGATTCACTGGTATTGGATCACCTACTGGAGAGATGGTGGCTGGAGTCGCAAAATTGCTAGAAGAAGACCCGAGTAAGCACCAAGAAATGGATTCTATCGCAATGATTACTCAAGCAGGATTAACCGCTTTAAGTGCTGGAAATCTAGAGGCGGTTGGCATGGCGATGGATGCATGCCATGAGAAATTGCAAAACATCGGAGTTAGTAGTCCAGAACTCGATGCCTTAGTTGAGGCGGTTCGCCCTCACTCTATTGGAGCCAAATTAACCGGAGCGGGAGGAGGTGGATGTATGGTAGCGCTTACTCAACATCCACAGAGAGTTGCAGAAGCCATCGAAGTTGCTGGTGGAACACCATTGATTTCACGGCTCGGAGCAGATGGTGTTCGGATTTTGCCATAAATCGACGTACTGAGTATAGTAAACCGATATTGTAAGTCTTCTGAATCACGACGATTCTTTATAAGGAGTTCATAAGTGCGAGCCCCTATGAAGAGCGACGAAGAACGACTAACTGTCGTAAACGTGGTCGCCTCCACCCGAGTGGCGGAGGAACTCGACCTACCCGACATTGCCATCCAACTGAACTGCGAGTATGAACCAGAACAATTCCCTGGTGTAGTCTACCGTGTTGTAGATCCTAAACTCGCTATCCTAATGTTCCGCTCAGGACGAGCTGTTTGTACTGGTGGAAAGAACAAGGATAACATCCACACTGGAATCGAGAGAATGATCGGCGACTTGAGAGCCGCTGGTATCGAGACATGGGAATTAGATGATGTAGAAATTGAGGTGCAAAATATGGTTGCAACCTACGCTCTACACTACCCAGAAGATTACTTCGGAACCGCTAGAATGGATGATAACCATACAAGAGTCATCGATGTAGAAGGCGGAATTCGTGCCGCAACGGACGAAGAAGTAGAAGCAGAGGACCCACGAATCCGAGGAATCCGAGAAGGGGAGCCACTAGCAACAATGCCACGCAGATTGAATCTCAATAATTTGACCTTCCACCTACCTTTCGACAAGGTAGAATACGAACCAGAGCAGTTCCCAGGTCTAATTTACAGACTCGATTATCCTCGAGTAGTTTGCCTGATTTTCGGTTCCGGAAAGATGGTAATTACAGGCGCTCGAGACAAGTCAGAGATTCTTGACGCTGTACAATTCATCCAAGATGAGTTAGCAGACTTGTTGTGAACATAGCCAGAAATTTACCCTCTAGATTGTCTAAACGTCTTTGGGTGAGATTCATGTGCAGACGTAGTCTGCACAGTATCGTGTCTAGCATAAGATTTAGTGGATTCATCGTTGTTTTGATGTTGATTCTAGCACCTGCAATGGGTTTTATCGGAGAAGTCGAGCATAACCAAAAACTGGCAGAAGAATTAGAAGAAAGTGACGTGAATCGTAATTCCGTAAGCCTTGTTGATGTTCCAGATTGGCGAATAGGGGATCGTTGGTATTACAATGGTTTTCTAGATGTCAGAGATTTTGTCGCAGATAGTGGAGTAGCCACTAATGTCGAGACATTAAATGGGAATCTCGACACCCAAGTGACAGATATCTACACCACCACCGTTGAAGGAGTTTCAACCTTGGTATACAAGGTTGAGTCAGAAGGTGAATATGAAGCATCAAACGTAGAATTATCTGGCTATGATGGTGACTTGATTATAGAAATAGATACAGTCGAAATAATCCGAGCCTCTGATTTGGCAACAATTGAACAAGAGGCAACAATAGACATCGATTTTGATTACCAAATTTGGTGGTGGACCTACACTATTCAAGTCGCAGAATTAGTAGTGACTAACGAATATGACCCTGCATTGGAAGGATATGATTTCCCAATCAGTGTTGGTGAATATTGGCAAACCAGTTACACTCAAGATACAACCTATAGTGGAAGTAGCGATTACGTAGATATTCCATCTGATACTAGCTCTTCTAATACCACATCTTGGGAAGTAGTTTCTCGAGGAAGTTCAGGTATCACTTACAGTGGATGTGCTCAATCTTACAATATTACTACACGAAACTCAAATGGCGATGAAACCGGCTACAAATGGTATTGCCCTGCGATTAGTAACGATATCAAGAGTTCAACAACAGAAAGTATAGGATTTATCGCCACACACGAATTAAGTTGGTACCAAAAATCGGGTAGGATTAACGAAATAGACGTTGATGTCGAATTCCAACTATCACCTCTAGACATGCAAATGGACGCAACCGTTTCAGTGACAGATAGCGCAGGTAACGCTGTATCAAACCAAAATGTGGAATTCCGCTTTGAGATTGACGAAGATGTCAGAACTTTTACAACTGATTCCTACGGGCAATTTGTTGTTAATTTCAATACAGGAAATAGTCCAGATCAATCCGATGGAGGGACTGAACATGGTTCGCATGGAGTGATTGCTTGGATTGATGGAAACTTCCCTCAAGTTGGGACTACAACTCTGATAATTGATCAGAATGTTCACCCAGTTGATTTGATTGCAAATGCTGCTGGAGTTAGCATAGAGAGAACTAGAGGCGACAGAACAGTTAGCCTAAATCCAGCTATTGGATTTAACGCGGTTCCCGGAGACATACTAACATTCAGTGTACCAGTTGTAAACAGAGGAATACTATCTTCTCCAGAAACCGACCTACGAGTAACTGGCCCCAATGGTGTATCGTCTACAAGCTACGTTCCTGCATTGGGAAGTTTGGAAGAACAGCGTGTGGAATTGGATTGGGAAGTACCCGCTGGTCAACCCATAGGTAATGCGCTGTTAGAATTCATTGTCGATGAAGCAGAAGCAATAACAAATGATGGAAATCGAAGCAATAATCTAGGTTTATTTAGCATCTATATTGGAAGACTGCCAGTTGCAGAATTGACGACAAATTCTCCTCTTCAAACATATGAGACTGCGACTCTTGATGCATCAAACTCAATCGATCCCGACGGTGGAGGCGTAGAATGTGTGTTCGAGATTGAATCAACTTCTGGGAATATGGAAATTATAGAGGATGATGATTGTATACATGACTTGGTATGGGAAGATGATGGCGAATATCTAATTCGCTTGATAATTACAGATGGAGAGAGCGATACAGATACGATTGAGGAAAATATTACTATTCTAAATCGACCACCTGAAATTATTGTTGATGCCTCAGCATATTCTATTCCAGTGCTTTCCTCTGTAACATTCGAAGTCACCCACCGTGAAGATATTGATACGAATAATCCAATCTCTCCTGTCGACATATCCTGGCAGACCTCTTGTGAGGAAGGTAGTACTGTTAGCGCGAGGTGTACAGTAACTCCTACTCAAGAAGGAAATTACACAATCGAGGTAATTGCAATGGATGATGATGGAGCTACTACTACCGAAGAAATAACTGTTGAAGTGACAAATATCGCCCCATCCGGATTGGAAGCAGAAATTTGGCTTTCAAGTACTAGGTTAACTGCTGACTCTAGAGGGGTTTACACAATTAATGAAGGCGATTTGATTGAGATTAGAGGCTCTGCCGAGGACTCGCCTAATGACATTGATAATCTAGTCCACCTGTGGTCACCGGATGCCGAAGATCACCCCGAAATAAAGCTGGAGAGTGTTGGTCAAAATTCGATTATTGAACATACATACACAACATCTGGATTACATCTTGCAACACTCGTAGTGACCGACGATGATGATGCTAGTTCTGAGACTTTAGTCGTGGCAATTGAAGTAGTTAATGTCGCTCCAGAGATAGACCCCATTAGCAACCCGCTACCTGTCAAAGAAGACGACGAAATGACCATCTCTGCTAGTGTTTGGGACACTGTAGGAGATTTAGAAAACCTAGTCAATTGTTTCGACCTTAACCCGGAGGTAAATAGTGATGAAACAGGTGGTTCAGACGATGATTGCGATTTCGAAGGAAATCGATTTATTGGGTCCTGGCCAGATGCTCAACAGGCACCATCGGCAATAATTTTCCACACTACAGACGATGATGGTGAGTCGGCATCAGTAGAGATTCCAATCACAGTAAATAACGTAAAACCGGATGCATATGCTATGGTGAGTAATCAAAATCCAACAATAGGAGATATCGTTGTTCTCAGTGCGAATCTTACAACCGATTCAAGTCATGACCTTGAAACATTGAGGTACGTTTGGGATTTGGATGTAACAACCGATAGCGATGGAAATGGTAATCCTTCAGATGATGAAGATTACGTGGGGCAGTGGTTTGAATGGGAAACCGATACATCCGGTACAATATCTGTAAAACTAACTGTGATGGATGAGGAGTTATCTGATTCAATGATAATTACCTTGAATATAGAGGAAGCGCCATTCAGCTTTGGAAATTTACTCACCTCTCCAATCATGATAGTTCTGATTTTGATAATCTTGGCCGGTGGCGGAGGTTTTGCATATGTCAAAATGCGCCAACCCGACGATTTGGTACAAGCCCCTGCAGAAGCAAAGCGTGGACGTAAAGTATCCATGGATGATGCTTTTGATGACCCTGAATTTGACCCGTTCAGTCAGGACAAAGCCAAGAGGCGTGTGCAAGAACAAAAAAGAAACGATGAGGGTAAATTGTTGGAAACAGAAGAAAAGCCAAAGGCACAAGAAACTGAATCGATTGTACCGGAGGAAGCACCAGTATTACAGATGAATAAACTCGATGAAGAGTACGAGCAAGCAAGATCATCCGATGTGGTTAATGACGATGTTTTCAATGATTTATTGGATGACTCCGAGTCACTTAACGAAGAAGAGTGACGGCTATTAGCAGGACTGTCAATAACCGTTCTTTACTGCTCAACTTTAGCGAAGCACTCATTGCGGAAGAGTTTCTCCAGTAACTGTGGTTAATCTATTCAGATTACTTGGACTACCCGACCCTTCTAAGTCGGTAGAACAGGTAAAGAGGCCTCCTCGGTCGGCCGACCCTGGGCCACAGAATAACGATTCGTTCCATGATTTGGGCAAGGAAATATGGGCCGAGAGAACGCACAAATTAATCGGCGAGGCTGAACGTTTTGTTCACTACATTAAACCCGATGATTTGCATCGATTGAATCTAGATGGTATGTCTCATAATTTAGCTCAGGGTAATCTTGTGATTGTAGATCTTGGTTCACTTACTCATATGCCTAGTCAACAGGACGTTTGTCGACGACGAATTGAGACCCTTGGGCAACAAACAGGTCTTCCAGTGTTTGCTCTGAACGAATCGGACACCTTGCTGATGATTGCTGGTCGGAATATGCGAGTTGATACTGAAAAACACAAGCTAGGTATAGCTCAATGGAGCCAATTATCTGATGATTAGGCATAGTCAATTTGACTGCGCCAATCCGAATCGCTAGGCCCAGGACCGAGTTTGTCGAAACCTATCTGGAATAGTTTCACGGGTATTGATTCGGAATCTACCCCTTCTGGTGCCTCGATTTCTTCCACTCTAAGAATTACTAGAGTTCCGACAGCATCTTCTGGAAGAGGATAGAAATCTACCACTCTGCATTTAATTGCACATAATGCTGAATCATAATTTGGTGGTGATTCAGGTAAGAAATCCCATTCTGATTTTTCTCTAGGCACAAGTTTGACAGTTTTGTTTACAGCGCTTGCAGATTCTAAATCTGCATTCAAGATAAATACCGAGGCTTGGGAACCTATTCCTTCTTCCTGTAAGTTCACTAATGTATCTCTGGGCCTACCTTCTCTATTGGTTGATAATGACAGGGCTAGAAGAGGAGGGTGATTTGAGACAATACTGATTGAAGACATTGGGGCTATATTTTCTACCCCAGATTTTGATTTGGTGCCGACAAGAACCACTGGCTTTGGCATTAATAAAGAGGCAAGCCAGCCTCTTCTTTCCCTAAATCCAAGGGCATCAATGTCGATTTTGTATGAACCGTCTCCTATCTTTGGAGGGGGTGGAGGATCTCCATCTTCGTCGGTTAGCCAAGTATCTAGGGCGCCTGATTCTATCTCAGTAGCAGAATATGCTGTGAATTCACGGAATGCTTGCCACCGAGCAATCTCCGCGGGATCTTCTTTTCTCGATACTTTACGAGCGATTGATGCATCGGAGTATGTGACGCAACGACGAAGGTATCTAGAGACAACTTTTCGTCGTTCGTCGATATCCATTAACTCTCAACTCCGAGTTCATTCATCAGCCTCTCAACATGACCGGTGGCTCTTACATTATAGCCAACAAATTCGAAATTACCGTCTAATCCAATCACAAAAGTAGAACGAGAGACGCCTAAGTATGTCTTTCCGTAATTCATCTTCTCCCTCCATACACCGTATAGGTTATGCAATTCGATGTCTTGATCGACGATTAATTCGAAGTTGAGATTATGCTTATTTATGAAATTAGAATGTGATTTTGAGGAGTCTTTTGAAACCCCAATGACTCGGTATCCCACTGCTTTTAATCGGTCAAAATTATCCCTAAAATCACAGGCTTGCTTAGTACAGCCAGGCGTCGAATCTTTAGGATAAAAGTAGAGAATTACTTTTTCGCCTCCATTAAGAATTTCACTTAGCCTAATCGTGGTTCCATCTGTCAATTCGGCTTCAAAATCTGGGGCGTTTTGGCCAACCTCAAAATTCACCAACTCGTCACTCATAATTTCCCCACACAAACGGGGGTGATGAATGCTCGTATTGGGAGCATTGAAGAAACAAGGCTGTCTGATTAGTGGTATGGGTAAAGCAGGAAAGATTTCAGGGGCCCTTTCGCTAATTGTCGGAGTGTTATTTCTGATTGGTTGGTTTGGAGCAGGTATGGGGATTGATTACATCGACAATCAGTTAGAAGAAAATTGCGATAGCACGAGTGGACAAATTGGACAAATTACCGGCTGGGATGATGGACAGTGTCAGGATGGAAGAGATACACGGGACCTTCTTTCTTCAATACAATATTCATTGCTACTTGGTGGAGCGGCACTATGTATCACGGGTGTCTGGATGTTAGTTAGACATTGATTTTCTATTGCTTTGATTCTTCCCGAATTCGTTTTTTACTGGCCGCCCAGCCACAAATTGGGCAGTCAGATAGATTGTGATTGCGGGCTGGACAATATTCCCGTCCGAAGAAAATGATTTGCAGATGACGACGATTCCAAGTATCGATTGGAAAAACAGCCTTCAGATCCCTTTCAGTTTGCTCAACATTACGCGCCTTGGACAAACCCCAGCGACTTGCTAAGCGGTGGATGTGTGTGTCAACTGGAAAGGCGGGCACTCCGAATGCCTGTGCCATAACCACGCTAGCAGTCTTGTGTCCAACACCTGCAAGTGATTCTAAGAATTCCCAATCCGGAATAATTTCTCCTCCCCCTTGCAGTATTTGTTCTGCCATTAATTTCAGATTCTTGGCTTTGGTTGGCGCGAGTCCAATTTCTCGGATTAAACTCTGAATTTCTTCAACTTCCAAAGATGCCATCTTTTCTGGATTGTCTGCTCTTGCAAACAAAGCCGGAGTCACCTCGTTTACCTTCTTGTCAGTTGTCTGTGCAGAAAGCATTACTGCGACTAACAAAGTGTAGGGGTCAGTATGGTCCAAAGGAATTGGAGTTTCAGGGTATAATTCGTCTAACTGTGCCCCGATTTTGTCAGCCTTATCGGCTCTTTTCATTGCTTAATTTCCCCCTCATCCCGAAGTCCGAGGAATAGTGAACCACCCACAATTAATCCAGGAACCAAGTAACAAGGACCGTACATCCAAGTCTCCCATTCATCTCCAGTAGTACCTCCAAGAACGAAGTAGGCAGCAATTCCGGCAAATAATGCTGGCAGCAATGAAACAGTGCCAAAAACCAGTCCCCGCATTAGGCGCATGGATGTGGCTAGAATACGATAGTCATCAACCTTCGTCAGAGGCCCAGTAGTTGTTCCATCTCCGAACCAGTCTTTGTGTTCAGCACATCCTCTGCTTCTAGCCAACCCTTTCGGGCGATTTGAACTCCATACCAAACATCAGCCAAACCTTCAGTTCCATGTGCATCGGGGTTGATGCAAACCGGTACGCCTTGCTGTTTTGCATAATTACAGAGCCTCCAATCTAGATCTAATCTATATGGAGATGCATTAATTTCAACGGCTTTCAATTCACCTTCAGAATTGAGTTCCCCCATTCTTCGTAACACGGCATGCATATCCACAGGAAATCCTTCTCTACCTTGTAATATTCTTCCAGTTGGGTGGCCTAATATCGTGAAAGTAGGGTTTTCTATAGCCCGAATTAGTGCTTCAGTATTTTCAATTTCGTCTCGATTTCTCCAACTACCTAAAGCGTGTACTGAGCCTACTATATGGCTCATCGATTGACGCGTTTCATCTGGATAATCTAAGCCACCGTCAACTAATATGTCACACTCGGAACCATGGAATATTCGGAAATCCTCCCCCGAGTCAGCCCAGCCTTCATTGAGTGCACGAATCATTCCTGCTTGTACTGGTATTCCATCCGCAGGAATACCAATTTGTCGACCACCGATATTGAGTATTTCAGAGTGGTCGGCAATACCAAGATACTCCCAACCTAATTCCTGTGCCGCCGCCGCCATTTCTTCCAATGTGTTCACTCCATCAGATGCGACAGTGTGATTGTGAAGTGCTCCTCGAATTTGTTCGGGTTGGATTAAATTTGGAAGAGATGAAGATTGAGCGGCTTCAATTTCACCTGTATCTTCACGCATTTCAGGAGGAACCCAATCTAGTCCTAGATGACGGTAGATATCCTCCTCATCTGCACATTCTAGAGTATATTTGGCCGCCTCCATTCCTATTGCATCGCCAGCCTCTTTCTCAGGAAATAGGCCAAATTCATTCAATCTAAGACCTCGATCTATTGCCAGTTGACGCATTCGGATATTGTGTTCTTTGGACCCTGTGAAGTAGGCTAAAGTGAATGGGAACGTTTCTGGGGGAACTATTCTGACTTGAGCATCGATTGTCGCATCTCCACTTCGCTCCATCATAGATTCCGCAAGTTGGGCGTCAAGACTTCCTGCTGATTCGGTACCAGATAACATATCTTGTTCTAAAATCAGACTAACCTTAGACTCACCAGAACCCTTTACCTCAGCGATTCCAGGAAGAGATAGAATAGCCTTGACGACTGCATCATGATCAGCGGGTTCTGCTGCAACTACGATATCTAGGTCTCCAATTGTTTCTCTGCGACGCCGTGCACTACCTGCAAGTTGCGCGCGAGAAACTCCAGGAATAGCCGCAACCCTCGACTCCAGTGCCTGGCCAAACATCAGGCCTACGTCCATTCGGGAACGCCCTTGGTAGCGGCGCAATAATTCAATTCCTTCGAGATATTTTTGTTGACTTTTCTCTCCAAAACCGGACAGAGGAGCTACATGGCCCATTTCACATGCTATCTTCAACGATTCAACTGAATCCACTCCAAGTTCCTCATACATTACTCGGGCGCGTTTGGGGCCCAATCCGGGTATCCCTACAATCTCGATTAAACCGGGTGGAATTTTTGCATACAATTGAGGTAAATCTCCCCAAGTACCTTCCATCACAGCCTCTGTTACTAAGCCACTGATTCCTTTACCAATTCCTTTGACCTCAACCAGCCTTCCATCTTGTACAACACTTAGCAGGTCTTCTTCCATTGAAGCCAAGGCACGGCTTGCATTTTGGTATGCTCTAACCCTAAACACATTGGCTCCATCTAGTTCCAGTAGCACTCCTACTTGTTCCATCACAGCGACTACAGAGGACTTGGTTTGGAAAGGAGGCCCTGTGCTTCTAGGCTTGGGTAGACTCCAACCCTTGACCTTCACCATGTACCTAACGGGGATTCTCGGCCCTTGAGGATGTCCATCAGCACTATAGAACCCAAGACTCACAAATACACACCCAATCGGAGAGATGTGGAGTTACTTGCAACTCTGGAAACCGCCTCGATTACCCTTTGTGGTATCGCTATGTTACTTTGGATGAGTATCGGAACATTTACTCGAGCTGAGTGGGGAGAAGCATTTGCTCAGAAAACTATCTTCGTTTTGTGTGTGACCTCTGCAATTTTGCTATTTTCTCTACATCATCTTGGCGGAGAGCTATGGGGTTCACGCAATGTTGCAATACCATTTGCCATGACTGCTCTAATCGTGGCTGCAGCAGGATCTCTAAACATCAAAGGCCAAGATGTCCAAGGTGAAATTAACCCTCACGAAATAATGAGGATGAGAAAACAAGAAAGGGATGAAGACTGATTCTATTCTTCGGTTCTTTCAACACCTAATTTATCGTCGATAAATGCACGCATGTAGGCAGGAAGTTCTCCATTGACGAAGATTACATCATTTACTTCATCGAGTTTCATCAATGAATAATAAATCTGCATTGCAGTCATAGGAGTTGAACTGCAGCCAGTGCAGCCACCCTCTAGTGAAATCATGATTATTCCATCTGTAGTGTCGACTACATTGACAATTCCATCGTGTGCGTCCAAAATTGCTTGGACCGGCCCTACGGACTGTAGAATGAGTTGCTTATCGACTTCAGCCACGTGATTTCCTCATAGTGGCCACTAGGCGAGGTGCTTTGAACCATTGGTGGGCTGACCATCGATGTGGCGGACATGGTCAGGGTTCTGATGGTCGACCTGCTGGTCGAGCGGGAAACTTTCGGACATGGAGGAAATCAGGAGGTTGTGAGGCCATTTGCAGCAGCTGGAGATGTAGAGTTGCTTCTCGTAACCCCTCAAATGCAATCCTTTGAGGCTGGTAAAAAAGCCGAAGCAGGAGAAGTGCCGCTTTCAGAGGAAGACGTTCCTCATTGGGATGATGATTTCCCCTTCTGGCAATCAACCACCGTTGAATTAGAAGGCAGAACAGTTTCATTTCGAAGAATTGTTATGCCGATGGTTGAAAATGACCTAGAGATGGCAAATTGGCTAGATTCCATAGCCGTGGATGCCGTAGTGTGTAGTGGATCACGCCGTAATGTTAGCATGTGGGAGGATTGGATGGCTCCCACGGCATCCTTGGTTCGAGCCTCTGCAAATGCGGGTAGGCCAACATTAGGAATTTGCTTCGGTCACCAATTACTTTGCCACGCTCTAGGTGCAACCATCGAGCGTGCCGACTCTCTTTCAAGTGGGATTTGGGACTTGGACTTCACTGATATTGGAGTAGATGATGAATTGCTTACCTCACATGTTTCGGATGATTCTTGCGTTGCAGGATTATTCACCCATCAAGATCACGTAATGAGTGTTCCAGAATCTTGTTCTCTTCTATGCTCAACAAGCCATAACGGAGTTACTGCAGTTAGAGTTCTTTCCGAAGACGGTGAGCCCTTACCTTCGTGGGGAATACAATTTCATCCAGAGGCTGCAAGAGCAAGAATTGAGCGTGCTCACGAATGGGGCCACATAAGCGATGAAGAATTAGCTTCTTTCAAAGGGGAACATGATGGAGCCAGTATATTGTCTTCATTCGCGACGGTCGTAGGTCGCTATCAAGCATAATCTCCGCCCCGTAGGGGCGATTATTGTGGATTCGGATTAAATAGGGACCCTAGGTCGGCGACTCAACCTAATTGGTGATATTATGGACGGAGAACAAATTGGAATGATGGGAATGGGAGCAGGAATACTAGGACTGCTCATAGCATTCATGCTATATCGAAAGGTTGATTCAATCGAAATTGAAAACAAAACTGTAGCAACTATCACTGGAAGAATTCAGGATGGCGCCATGGCCTTCCTAATGGCAGAATATCGAATGCTGGCGATTTTCATCGTAGTTGTCGCTGGATTATTATTAGCTGGTGGCGAAGATAACGGTCTTGGTTTGGAAACCATGGTCGCTTTCATCATCGGTGCTCTTTGTAGTGTAGCGGCTGGATTCAGTGGAATGCAATCCGCTACTAGTGCTAATGGTCGCACAGCGCAAGCAGCGGCAAACGGTGGTCAAGCAGCGGCTCTCACTACATCATACAATGGTGGAGCGGTAATGGGACTTGCCGTAGGCGGGCTCGGCCTCTTTGGAATCTCCCTAATGTATTACATGACAGACCCAGTTGGCGGAGACGGATTCCTTTCTGTTGAGAACGTCGCTGGATTCGGGATGGGTGCTTCTTCCATCGCACTATTCGCTCGTGTTGGTGGAGGAATTTACACCAAGGCTGCGGATGTAGGTGCAGACCTTGTTGGTAAGGTAGAGGCAGGTATTCCGGAGGATGACCCGCGCAACCCTGGTGTAATCGCTGACAATGTTGGAGACAATGTTGGTGACGTCGCTGGAATGGGCGCTGATATTTTCGAGTCATTCGTAGGTTCAATCATCGCTGCTATGGTTATCGCTCAGGCTAGCGAGGAGCTAGGTGCGGATTACCTAATGATTCCAATCGCTCTGGCTGTTGTAGGATATATTTCATCCATTATTGGAGTATTTTCAATTGCTGGAATGAAAAACATGCATCCTGGAGCTGCACTACGTAACACCACATTCATTGGGGCCGCTCTATTTATCGGCGGAGGATACTTCACTCTAGACTATCTGGAATTAGACACTACGGTAATTCAGGCAGTGGCAATTGGATCACTAGTTGGTATTCTAATTGGACTAGTAACCGAATACTACACAGGAATTGAACCTGTATTCGGAATTAAGGTACAAGCGATTCCATACATCGGAGAGGCTTCCAAGACCGGCAGTGCAACGAATGCGATTGCAGGTCTTGCTGTAGGTATGCAATCTGTATTCATCCCTGTTCTTCTAATGGCTGGTGGAATTTACTTTGCAAACGATGTAATGGGTGGTGGCAATGCAGGCCTTTACGGAATTGCAATGGCTGCAATGGGAATGCTAGGAACTGTTGGAGTTACCATGACAGTAGATGCTTACGGACCAGTAGCGGATAATGCTGGTGGAATTGCAGAGATGTCAGGACTCGGAAAGGAAGTGAGAGAAATCACAGATGGCCTAGACTCAATTGGAAACTCAACCGCAGCAATCGGAAAAGGATTCGCCATAGGTAGTGCTGCATTGACAGCTCTTGCACTATTCGCTGCATACAAGACCAGTGCAGGACTTGAGGCAGCAGATCTTTCCCTAACCAATCCAGAGGTTGTAATTGGTCTGCTAATTGGTGGTGCACTTCCATTCCTAGTCGCAGCCATGACCATGAAGTCCGTAGGTCGCGCGGCTGAAGACATGATTACTGAGATACGCAGACAATTCAGAGAAATTGATGGATTGTTGGAAGGACGTGAAGGCGTAGAACCAGACAGTGCAACTTGTGTTGATATTTCCACACAAGCAGCCCTTCGAGAGATGATTTTGCCAGGATTAGTTGCTGTAGCAAGCCCTGTAGTAATAGGAGTAATCCTAGGGCCTGAAGCTCTGGGAGGAACTCTCGCTGGCGCAACCGCAACTGGTGTTCTGTTGGCTCTATTCATGGCAAACGCCGGAGGAGCATGGGACAACGCAAAGAAGGCTATCGAGCAAGGTGAGATTCCTGGCGCTGAAAAGGGCGATGAAGCTCACTCTGCAGCAGTAGTCGGTGACACTATTGGTGACCCGTTCAAGGACACCAGTGGACCTTCACTAAACATTCTAATCAAGTTGATGTCAATCGTATCGGTTGTTATCGCTAGTTTAATTGCATAAATTGCCCAAACATGTTTGGACGCTGAAGCGTCAGACTCTTGAGAGTCTGTCCTTAGGGTCGACCATGCGGAGCGGTGCCATTGGCCTGACCATGTTGTTGCTTATGGCCAGTATTGCTGGCTGTGCAGGACTAACTGACTCAGGTGGAAGTGGAGGGTCAGATCACACAATTGATGTGCCGACTTGGCACATTGGAGATTGGTGGTTATACACATTCTCTACACCAGAATACACCGATGATACTGCCCGACTGGTAGTTGCCTCGGATAGCGAAGAAGATGGAACTGCCTACATGTTGGCAATCTCATCTATAGGAGAGGCAAGAAGACACGCTGTTCTCAACCATAACCCATTCCTCGGCAGAATAACACACGACAATCTAAGCGCCTACGAAAATGGAATGCCTCAGCCTGTTTTGACCTTCCCAATTTCAGAAGGGGATTCTTGGGCATTTTCACTATTCACTAACGATTGGACTGCTACTGCCCTAGATGTAGGTAAGAACCATGCAACAATGTCTGCACAAGCTTCTGATGGCGCTAGACTCGACTACACCTTCAACACAGAAATTGGTTTCTTCTCGTCATTTATCTGGACCGATTCCGAAGGGATTGAGCAGTTACGAATGATGCTAGCAACAAATGGACACACAGAAGATGGCGAAGGTCATGATGGCGAGGTCTTCTTCATTCGTGGAGGGGACCTGTACTCCGAAACTTGGGAAAATGCTGGTACTGATTTTGAGATACGAGATACATTCCTCGTAAGTGACCATCCTAGCGATGGAGAGTGGGATGAAATGGTGTACTACCTAGACGCAGCCTGTGGAAGTGGGAGTTCAAGCATCAGCCTGACACTTAGAGACCACACATCGGTATCCGCCCTTCAACGAACTTGGGGCCCGGGTGCAGAAGAATACGGTACATTGGGAACTATTCCCTACCCAAGTGAGGAATATACGCTTACCTTGACCTTTACCGGCGATTCTGATCTTCGACTAATTATCGCCGGTGCAATTACCTTTTCTTGGACACTCTGAGGTGTCGAAATGACCTCTGGAACTCTCGTCATGCTACATGGTATGACTGGAACTTCAGAGAAAATGCAACCACTTGCAGATATGTTGGCGCCTAATGGTTGGAATGTAATCTGTCCGCAAGCAGAAATTGAACATCCGACTAGGGGTGGGTTTGCTTGGTGGTTACGCGCTGAAGATCCAACTCTACCATTGGACTCAGAATCTCAAAAGCAAGTCGAGGATTCGATGCGGAGGGTGATTCGAGAGATTCCAAATGGGCCTGTGATTATCGGAGGGTTTTCTCAGGGTGGAGCGATTGCTTCTGCGCTTTTGGAAACAGATTTACATGAGAGAATAGTTGGTCTTGTTCTAATTGGAACAAAGACCGTAAGGCCAGATTTTTTGACAGAATCACTTCCCTTTCTTAAGCCAAGAGAAGTTGTTTGGATGCATGGAATAAAGGATCATCTTGTGCCTCTAGAAGTAGCTATAGAACACGCGGAAATCTATGAATCCGCTGGATGGCCAGTTACTCGCCTTGAGCATGAAAAAGGCCACATGGTTAATTTGAACCAGTTAGATGAACTGAAAAATTCAATTCAAAGAATGGCTGATTCGATTTAGACAAATCAGCCAAGGTAATCCATCAAATGATCAGAGCCACCAATGAAGATTGGTTGTTCTCCTCTGACATCAAAGCAGACTGGAACGGTACGATGCCCTGTTGCATCGACTACTTCCCATCGAAGGTCTCCTTCATGGTCGAAATTTACCTCTGTGAAAGTTAGGCCTTTTGCATCGAGGAAATTTTTCGCTCGTGTGCAGTAATAGCACACTGTTTGTGAAAAAATCAGAAAATCCGTTTCACATGAATCAAGCCACTGTTGCATGCTCGCCAAGCTCCGCACCCTCCATTGATTCTCCCTCGTCTGTCCACCATTCATCTTCATCTTCGTCGTCGTCTCCTAAACGACCTTCCAAGACTCGATCTGTTTCGTCCTCGTCAATGAAAATCAGCATTATTGCGGATATCATTGTCAGAGCGGCGCCGACATAAATTGCCGATGAGTAATCGAAAATTTCTATCATTCTCTCAGTCAGTAAGTAAGCCGTCACTCCTGACAAATTGAACAATGACATGTAAGCAGTAAATTGAGTTCCACCAACCTTGCTCCAAGTCAATCGCATAGATAGTGAGATTATGCAAATCCATGCAATGCCTGCAATGAATGCCTGAGCAATCAGGAATATTGTCATCACTGTGGTGTTAGTCCAAAGTGGTTCGAGCATTGCAAGTGATGCATTAGCCAATGCTAGCAGTAGGAAGCCAACCATAGCAACTCTTCGTGTTCCGAACTTGTCCCCTAGAAGACCACCGAATATTTGACCAAACATTGCACCAAATACCACCACTCCACCGACAATAGCATTGTACTTGGCCTGTGACCAACCAGCTTCGTTGATGAAAATGTCAATGACAATCGGTCCGACGAAGTAATACAATTCTGATAACAAACAGAGGAATATCAGTAAGAATGCCGACCTTACTGAGAAGGCTTTGACAAGATAGAACGACGTTCTGGCAACAGTAGTTCTCGTTCCCGTTGGTAAGACCAAGAATGGATTTGGAACTTTAGGCAACTCTTTCGCATCCTCTATTTGGTTCATTGATATTGAAATCCCCAATGTGACTAATCCAACTATGATGAAGAAGTAAGATGCAGGGTTTGTAAATTCTCGAAGATCTGCTCCGAGACCCCAATCGATAGTAAATACATCAATTGCGAAGCCGATAAACCAAATCGAAAGACCCAATATTGCGCACAATGCAGGTATCGAAATTTTACTTTCCGACACAGCATAACCTACTGTTCTGGCTACACGGAAGTCTTCTTCATCCATCCATGGAGTCTCTTCATCCTCAACATCCTCGACTTCTTCTGCATCTGAACTAACGATCTCAGCTTCAATTACACCAGCCTTCTTTGACCATGGGAATAATTGCACTCCCGGCTTTTCAATCATGGTTAGTGGGAACCATGCGACCATCAGCAGAAGCACCATTGAGGCTACTATAACTCCAATAATACCAATCTTAGTTACAAGTACTCCTAGTGCTGCACCACCAATAATAATTCCAAGTCGCTTTGCAGCGAACATGAAACCATTCACCTTAGCAACTTCATCTGGTTGAAGAATCTCTACAGCTAGGGCATCAGTAGCAACATCTTGCAGTGAAGCAAAGATGTTGTGAATAAATAATACTCTAGTTACCAATTGAATTTCAGTATTCAAATCACCAATTGTTGCGTCAATAACCAACAAACCACCTAGGCTAACCGCCATACCGGTTTGGGCGAACAATACCCATTGTCGACGTGGACCGAATCTTTCGATAAATACAGCGTCGACAACTGGCCCCCAAATCCACTTGAATGTCCAAGGTAATGCTACAGTGGCGAATAGAATTGCGATATCCTTGACTTCGGTTCCATTTTCTACCAAGTAGGCTGCGAAAGCAACACTTGCAAAACCCCAAGGTAATCCTTGAGCGAAGTAGAGAATACAGAGAGTAATCACTCTCCGTGTTTTATTTTCTGTAAGAGGCCCGCCTTTTCTCCATTCAGAC
>DAPQ01000006.1 GCA_002502175.1 Euryarchaeota archaeon UBA19
ACACCCCATGGGAAAAAAACCTCTTTTCCTAATAATCTTTGACTTCGGGCAATAACATCAATCATCGAATATTGAGCTACAGCCCCGATGTGCCATGTCCCACTGGGGTATGGAGGTGGAGTATCAACTACGAAGATTTCCTTACCAGATTTAGGGTTGAATGCATACCTTTGGTTATACAATTTGGAGTCTGAATAGTGTTCCTCTTGAATTCTCTTCTCGAGGTCAATAGACCATCTCTTATCTTCAATCAAGGGAGTCCCCATAGACACATCCACCGCAAATTGCATCCAACCCTATGACCTCTCATTCTTGACGGTTCCCAATCATTCACCAACATCGAGAATGTTATATTTCAACCCACCACTAGCCGTCGGGTTCAAGCACCTTCGCTGATGAGGGCAAGCCTAGCAAGGAGTTGGTGGAACTTGTCTGACGACGATAAGCAAGGTAACATTGCCTCCCGATTTGCGAAACAAGCGACTGAAAAAGGGAGGAGAATCCTCACCAAAATAGACGTCGACAAAAATACAGTAGAGAGTTACGGAAGGCGTTCAAAAAATCAATTTCGTAGAATGTCATCCGACCTAGATTTTACCGGCATACTGACAAAATTCCCTGTTATTACTGTAATTCTATGCCTCGTAGTCACAGCTTTCTTCTCTTGGGAGTCGGGGCTAGTAGATTGTAGAAAGTCATTGACCAATCCCGAGGGTTTTTGTCCAATTGAAGGGAAATCTTCAATGAATGTTAATGGCGATTTGGAAGTATATCTCCCCCAAGGTTCTGAGGTTTCAGCCTTACTGGCAGAGGTAGAGGCTGTTGAGGGGTGGACAACCAACGTCATGGTTGTTTACGTCGAGTCAGAAATAGTCTATGTTGAAGATGAAGATGGAAATAGGCAAGCCGTAGATGGTTCTGGAAGAAATATTACAGAAGTTTCAACATTAGAACAAATCGAGAAGTTAGAGAATGTACTTAATCCAAATCAAAACGATAAGGGAGAAGACAATGTTATCTATGTTCTTTCAATATCTTCAGTTATCAAAGAAGTAAATTCTTCGGCTGGTAGGGTGGCGAAATCTTTTGCCTCAGCAGCATCACAAGCCGTAGATAATGAAGAGTTTTCCGATTTTATCAATCAAACAATCGAAGATAATGAGGCTCTATTCGGAAATTACGCGATACCCGATGACCAAGCTAGGGTTGATCAAATTCTAGATGAGATGCCTCCGAATGCTCTCAACAAGTTAGTCAGAGATGTAGGAACGTGGGAAAATGAAGTACAAATTGGGAATAAGTCTGGATTTGGTTGGAATAGAGCGGTTGTAATTATCGGTATATCCGACCAACTAAGGGATGGTAACGGCGAGGAAATTACGATTTCGGAATTCATAGAGGGAACCCAAATGGAAATTATCGGGCTCAGCGAAGCAAATGATTGGGACCAAAGAGGATTATCCATGACTCTCACAGGACCTGTACCAATCACAAATGCAGTTACAGAGGAATCATTCAACTTATTCTGGGATGTTTTTCCAATCGGAGTAGTCTTCGTGGCTGTCGGTTTATTCCTATTCCACTGTGATTTGTTACAAACGGGAAGAATAAGATTTGTTCAAGGAATTAAAGTGTTAGTTATTTCCGGCCTCCCAACACTTTGTTCAGTTTTCATCACCATGGGAATTATCGGATGGTCAAATTACGAAGTAACAATGACCGTGATTATTGTAGGGCCTATCGTTCTAGCATTAGGTGTATCTTATGGCTTACACATAACTAATCGGTACGCAGAATCAAAAGGGACACCTCGTGAAAAAATGGCAGAAGCTCTGGAATCGACAGGGCGAGCCGTTTTACTATCAGCGATAACGACAATTATTGGTTTCATATCATTAGCATTAACTCCAATGAAACCCATTCAAACTGTGGGTTATTCACTAGCAATGGGCATTGTTGTTGTCTATGTCATGACGATGATAATGGTGCCTAATTTGACAATGATGTTGGACCTAAAGAAACCTTCGCACCCACCTCCGAAAGCATTCGTTTCTGCCGTTAGCGTACCAATTAATTGGACAAAACTAACCCTAAGTATATTCTTAATTGCCATGTTAATTTCTGCAGGGATTAGCAGGCCTAATGTTGAAGAAAATGTCGATTTACTCGAAATGGCTCCTGAAGGAGTTGGTGCTGTAGATAAGATGAAAACGTACTCCACGGAATTCGAAGCAGGACAACCTGGATTTTTGTTAATTGATGCCGATGTTTCTGCCTCACCTGAGATATTCAATACTGACTTTAAACGTAATGACCCTTACAATGCATTGGTTGGGATTGAAGAACTTGAAGAAAAATGCAATCAAGTAAATCAAACCACAGCAGTGTCAATAGTGTTCCTGATGAAGGCAATAGCTGTTGGAGTCGATTTAGATGGAGATCCCATTAATGAACCAATACAAGATAACGAGTTTGTACCCGATCAAATCAAAGAATTATCTGCTATTATTTTCGATAGGAATGTATCAGGAAACGGTTCATTTTGGTGGAGCCTCGCAGTTCTAGACCAGCAACCAACAGGTAGCGTAGAATCTCAAAGCTTTCTTATAAATGTCTTTTACAATAGCCTTACACTAGAAATGAGGAATCTATTCATTTCTGAAGATTACAAAAAAAGTCTGATTTACATTGATATGCCATTTATGGATGTAAAGAGTACTGAAAGAGCGGTTTCACAAATAGATAATTATGCTGAACAAGACACTGCTGCAGGAGGGGTGACTTCGACTAGACTAATTGGAGTTGCGTCCGTTACAATAGAAGTGAATAACCTAGTCGTAGGCTCGCAATGGGACTCTTTATTCTACGCTCTGTTGTTTACCGTGTTAACTCTTGGTTTAGTATTCAGAGACATTCGTTATGCAATCCTTACTACGCTCCCAGTGACCTTTACAGTATTCATGCAATGGCTAGTAATGGACCAAGGAAGTGTAAGTTTGTCCTTAGTTACGGTGATGATTGGATCCATACTTGTGGGTGTGGGTGTTGACTTCTCAATACACATCGCTAATCGTGTTAAGGAATTAGGCGGCTCCGTAGACGCCATTCGAATTGCATGTGCAAGTACTGGGATGAGTCTTACCGAAGCGGTAACTGTAACAATAGCAGGGATGTTTTGTGCTTATTATATCCCAATTCCAGCTATTGCGCCATTCATTGATGTGATCATAATTCTCCTAATTCTTGCTGCAATTTCAGCACTAATCCTTTTGCCGGCGATTTATACCCTTCTAGTGAAAGCAAATATATCCTTGACTGGAGGCTCTGGGACGATGGCTAAGGCGGCTGGCCTTAGAAGAACTCTAACAAGGGAACAAGGAGACATAATGGACGCTACCCTAGT
>DAPQ01000029.1 GCA_002502175.1 Euryarchaeota archaeon UBA19
AAAGTAGTAAATCTGAGAGCCAACAAGATTGGATCAGAATGCTTCCGTTTATGGAAAGCCTGTGATGCCCAGGTTGGTGACGACTTCCAAATCAACCCCGAAGATATTGAACAGAAATACTTCGGTGTGTTAACCAAATTATTCAATGTAGCAAGATTTTCTAGTCAATTCGATGTGCCGAGGGATTTAGAGAAACTTCCCTCAAATTTAGCACCTGAGGACGAATGGATTCTTAGTGAATTCCAATCGGTGATGCAAAGAGTTGAGAAAGCATGGCAAGAAATTGACATCTATACAGCAGCTCAGTCCCTCAAAAATTTCTCGACCGGCGTGCTTGCTAGTCATTGGCTTGAGATGGTTAAATCCCGATTATACGATGGAGACAACGCTGCTGCCTGGACCTTACATAGAATGGTTAGAGACTTATTGGACGCTTTCTCTCCGATTTGTCCATTTTTCTCCCATTACCTTTCCTCTACACTGTACGATAGGTCAGCGGTAGAAGCAGATTCTTTCCCTACGGTCTCCCTTAATTTTGAATTAGACGGCTGGACAGAAATTACTGAATCGGTTATGATTTTCAATTCAGAAGTTTGGAGGATGAAAAAGGAACAAGGTCTCTCCCTAAATTCCGAAATTTCTGATGTAAATGTGCCTGATAATTTACTCGCACTCAAAGTTCCTTTGACAAGGATGCATAAATTGACCGACTAAATTACAAAGGGTATCAGAGCTTTACGATCCTCAGGGTAATCGGAAAACTCCTCCTTGTACCATCGGTGGTGGGCAAATGCCCGGGGTGCTAAGTTACAGAACGTCCAGATGGCGAATGTAAAACCCGCTAGTGACCATGTCGCGATTGCGAAGCCAATCCATTCAATAATTTCACCAAGATAGTTGGGCGAACTAACCTTTTCGAATAACCCACCTCTAGGTATTTTATAGCCAGTACTACCATCATCTCGCAATGAGAATAAGATATCATCCGATTTGATATTGAGAATCATGCCAAAGAAAAATATGACTCCTCCAAAGATAAATCTGGGGTCTGTAACCCAAGATAATTCGTATCCTCCACTGAGCTCAAATAACCAAATTCCATTTAGCAGGCAATTAATGGTGTTGAAAATTACTGCTAATATTACTACACTTAACGGCATAAGTTTCTCTTCTAACTTAGCTCTATTTGGCCATGCCCAGGCCCTATTTACATAATGGGCTGTCCAAATAGCCCAGAAAAATAAGATCACAAAATCTCGGTTATGGCCTAGGACTAGCATAACAGTAAGTAACACTGCAGGGATAGATTCCATAATTATCCAGCCTTTTTTAGCGGAAATTTCGACACCCCAACCCTTAGTTTTGTGTCTTCCGTAGGGTGCTTTTACAAAAATCAGAATCAAGAAAACAATAACTGCTAATGTTAACCATATGTAACATACAGTTTTGTAATCTTCATATGACAAAATAAACATCTAAACACCTACTGTTGATTCTGTGTTAGCCAAGAAACGGTATCGTCTATTGTTTCTTCTAATGGCCGAGGTTGATGGTCCAGATGCTCGTTAGCCAAAGTTCCTGGAATAGTTCTACATTGAATTGCTAAAGCTTGCAAACTCCCTCTACTGAAACTAGGTCTTTTACCTGATATGCGGGAACTAATCGAGGCGAAAGGCAATGCTAGATATGCCATCCAAAAAGGCACTGAAACAAGATGAGTGCGATTACCCGTTATTTGCTTAATCAAAGTCGATAAATGGGGTATTGAGGCCCAATGACCAGGTAAAATGTAATTCTGTCCATCTACACCCTTATCTATACAATTTACAGCACTCTTTGCAACATCACGAACATCAACCCAATTGAATCCATTATTGATAGCGAACGGCATATTCCTATTTGTTATATCCCGCAAAACCTTTCCCATTCTACTGGGTTTGAAATCGTATGGGCCAATGATTCCAGTTGGATGTATTACATTGACTTCCAACCCTTGGTCACGGTAACCAAGGACTACCTTTTGCGCCTCGGCTTTTGTTCTATCATATGGCAAGGCTTTGAGATCGGTTACAAGAGGTCTCGCCTCAACCAGAGGTTCCGAAGTTGGTTGTTGTTCGAATGCATGCACGCTGGAAAAATGTACCATTTTTTTAACGCCAGATTCTACTGCAGCTGTTGCTATTGAACGACTTCCCTCAACATTGATTTTATGCATCAAATCCTCTTGTATCTTCTCTACTGCAACAAATGCAGCAGAATGAAATACAACATCTGAATCTGTCATAAGTGGGGTTATATCCTTTGGATTTAGCATGTCCCCTTTCACAAGATTAACATCCAAATTATCCAATGCTCTAGTGTCTGACCGCACTAAACAATCGACTTCATATCCTCGTGAAAGCAACTCACGAACGAGGTTGCCACCGACATGGCCGCTTCCTCCTGTGACGAATGCTTTCATGATATTGACTAAGTCATCATAACGATGAAGTTACCGGCTTAATTCAATGAAGAATGTGGCCTTTTCCCTTCGAAATGGTCTAGCAACAATGTGACCATTTCCTCGCCTATTCTGGATTGAGCCTCAAGTGTTGAGGCGCCGATGTGCGGTGTTCCATGAAAGTTAGCGTGTCTAATTAGTGGGTTATCAATAGCCGGTTCAATTTCAAAAACATCTAGAGCAGCACTAGTCAAATGCCCTGATTCTAAAGCGTCTAAAACGGCGACCTCATCTACAATCCCACCTCTTGCACAATTAACGATATGGTTGCCACAACCAACGCCGTTTGGTGCCGATGTAGGCATCATCTGAATTCTGTCAGAATTCACAAGGTGATGTGTTTCATCAGTCAAATTACAATGAATGGATATATGGGTGCACAAACTGAAAAGTGAATCTACGTCATCATGCATTGTACAATCAAATTGCCGAGCGATATTTGCCGGCAGATATGGGTCGTATGCGTGACATTCCATGCCCATAGCGACGGCTACGGTAGCTACACCTTGTGCAATCCTACCAAATCCTACTAAACCTAACCTCTTCCCGCTCAATTCAGTCCCTTTCAATTGTTTTTTCTCCCACAATCCTTCTCGTAGGCCGCGGTCGCCTCTGGTGATATGCCTACATGAAGCTAATAGATGGCCTATTGTTAACTCAACAACGCTATTTGTGGAAGATTGAGGTGTATTACAGACAACAATCCCGGAACTAGTTGCGGCCTTAATGTCGATGTTGTCTACCCCAACACCGGCTCTACCAATGAAAGACAATTGCCCAGAATTTGAGATTACTTCAGAAGTTAATTTTGTAGCGCTCCTAACAACTACGGCATCAAAATCAGATAGTGCACCATTTAGCAACTCATCTTCGTTGTAGTGGCGTTCCACAACTTCGTATCCAGCATTCAGCAATTTGTTTACCGCAACGGGATCCATTCCATCGGTAACTGCTATCCTACCCACAGTCTCATGGGGTTCTAACAAAGAGATGAACATTTGTCCATGTTTATTTGTAATTTAGGTGGTTTGTTTGACTTAGTTTGGATTTCCAACAATTTACTGAAAATAGACCGTTTATTTCTTGACGTTAGGTCTAGCCGTTTAGTCCATGGCGGCTTCTGTGGAATCGCTGGTCACCGCCATACTAATTCTACTAACTCCCGTGTTCCTTGCGATTCCGCTGTCATTAGGCTGGAAATGGTGGGTTGGGACAGAACCAGAACATGTCCATTACAGGGAAAAAGTCCGTTTAGTACTGGATGCAGGTCTACCGCTTAGTAGATTTAGGAAGGAATTAGACGCTGAGGCTAGGGTAGTCAATATTGATCCAGAAAGACAATCACGTATTGAATCGGATTTACTATTTCCGATGAAGGTGAAGCACTTCCTATTGATGCCGGGACTTGTAGTGTGGCCCTTTCTTGGATTATTTGCAGCCCTGTTAGCAATTCCATTAATGCCAATTTTATGGTTCTTCCAATGGCTATTAATCGAAAAAAGGGTATTGCTATGGATAGGAATAACCGTCCAAAAAATTACCAGATGGGAAATTATTGGTATACCAAGAGTGGAGGATGGTCTCAAGAATCCAGACCCTGTATTATCCTCAATAAACCGTATGCCAATAACCGTATTTTTGGGTTTATTTGCATTTCTAATTGTTACCTATCTTCCTCTAGATACACAATCAGTGATGATTGTTTCAGGTGCAGTTTACATTATCTTAGTTGCATTCATTTCCGTAATTAGAGCCGGTACTTTGAGTACAATGGTATTTGCTGACACTGGAAATAGGAGACTTCTACCTATGGGTACATTTGTGGAAGATATGCTTGGTCCTTGGGTCGGAGTCGGACTGTTATTCTTAATTTCCCGACAAATTTTCTACGGGACAGAATTAAGATCGGGCGAAATGTTTGGAGATCCTGTAATTTTCTCATTAGCGATATTGTTAGTCCTTTACACTGCAACAATGATTGGGGTTGCAGTAGAAATATCATTTTTCAGATCTAGGGCAGAGTCTGTTCGGGTAAAGTTTCAAAATCAAATGATTGATGAATTTGAACCACAATTATACTTATTCACCAGAAATCTTGGCATGCTCAAAATATCTCGATTGATGACCCTAAGACAATGGGTCGAACAAGGTGAAAAAATCAACCTTAATGACCTAGATAAACTCAAACGCTCTTGATTAAAATCTCATCTTCTTTAGATTTTAACATAATATTAGAGTGAATATCTATTTCTTTGCGATGAACCAATATGCTAATCCATTTGTCTCCTAATGGATTGGAACTAATGACTTCCATTTGCTGATTTTCTGTTGTCTTTACTTTACCTAACGGCAGTTGAACATTAGAAGAGAAACTGGAAGCGGTCTTGTTGATAGCACCCCTACTCTCCATTCTTGCATGAATCTCCTGGCCGGGGTAACATCCCTTTTTTAGATCAATACGACTTTCTAGACCTAAATCAAATGGTATCTTCCCATCTATTTTTATCGCTAAATCAACAATACCTACCATCGATGTAATTGCTATACCAGAATCGACTGAACCACTTATGGCTCCAATTGTTTCGAGTGCTTGGATGACTTCACCATAATTTTTGGTTGGGATTAGCAATTCATAGATTCTAAAATCAGCTCCATTATGGATTATTGAAACCATTGAGTCGTCAAATTCTGTCCAAAGTTCAGAAGTCAATTCGGTACAACTTAGTCCAAACTCTTCTAGCAGATTTTCAGGATTTTTACCGAAAATAAGGATACGACGAATTGCTCCATCCCCACTTGAAATTTGTATCTCCTCATTCCATGGAATGCCACTTGTAAGGTTTGTTCGTAGATTTTCGGATATAGATTCATGATGCAACAACAATATTTGGTCACCTAAATCTGCATGTAATTGATGGCTTGTTATGCGACCATTCAAATCGCAAATCAGGGATTCTTTTCGAGTCAAATAGGAATCTTTGGAAATGTCCAATGTTAACATTCGATTTAGATGGTTTCTAGCATCTTTACCTGAAACTAAAGTAACGGAAGTAGGAATCTCTACTATCTGTGCTAATGGTGGTATCATCTTTCAGCCACCAATGAATAAATTCAGCCGAATGATTGCCCACAGCCACATGCTCTATCCGCATTGGGATTATCCATGTGGAATCCCCCTCCCATTAAGGAGTCCTTGAAGTCGAGTTTGAGGCCGTTAAGTAACGAGCTATCGTTATCGTGTATGAGGATCGTTACTCCATCAACATCTATCTCTTGAAATCCTTCTTCATTAGGGCGCTCTACAATTACCATATCATAGAGATACCCCGAACATCCTCCAGCCTTCGCACTAATGATTAGCACGTGACTGTCTACTTGCGGACCAATTGCCGATTTAACCGCAGTTCTTGCTGCATCTGTAACTTCAATTTTGACGTCTACCCGTTCACTTACCGTAGCTATAGGCAGTGAGAAGCCACCCCCGTCAATTAACGACATATAGCCTACCTCTGGAGGCCCATATATCAACCATTCCTGTGTTTAACTCGGCTTCCGTCAATCCAATAGAATAGGTCGTGTTAGGGGACACGTGAGCGGGGCGAGGGAGTCTGATGCAGTGCGCATCTCTAACCAGGGGTCCGAACACGTAATGGATAACTTAGCCATTGAGACACCACTTTACATTGAAATTCTCCAGAAAGATCAAACCTATCCAATGGGTATTACTATGCGAACCCCGGGTGAAGACATAGATTTGGTAGTAGGTTTTCTCTACTCTGAGGGTATAATCGAAGGATATGAATCGATTGAAGATATTATGGAATTAGATAACACCGTCTCTATACGCATAAGCGAAGATGTTGTAATTGACTTAGAATCTCATCGACGCCAAACCGTAACTACTTCTGCATGTGGGGTTTGTGGAAAGACTTCATTGACAAATTTACATCAAATTCACAATGCTACACTCAACAAATCATTTCAAATTGAATCCAATCTTTTATCGAAAAATCTTGAATTGTTAAATTCAAAACAACCATTATTTGAATTGACAGGTGGAACTCACGCGGCAGTAGCATTTGACCGAAAAGGGGCTGTGATTGCCGCTAGGGAAGACGTTGGTAGACACAATGCACTTGACAAATTAATCGGGCATATGATACGTAATGGAGGGCTAAATAATACGGAATTAATTTTACAAGTATCCGGACGTTCTTCATTTGAATTGGTACAGAAAACTATTCGCGCTGGTTTCCCAATTATGGCCTCAGTCGGTGCCGCCAGTTCACTCGCGGTTGAATTGGCAAGAGAGTATAATTTGACTCTTGTTTGTTTCCTCAAACCGGATTCTATGGTGATTCACTCGGCTCCTAATCGAATCATATAGATAAGAACAAATTAGTAGGAAATTATCAACAAAATGAAGAAGACACGTTGATTGGCTTAGACGTGAGCAGGGAGACAATCGCCACTCCTCCCCTAGAGGATAAACCTCCAGTGACTGGAAACACATCTTCCTCTGCTGCGGGAGCTACTGCAATTATCTCAACAATTAAGCATGGCATATCTCGTTCTGGCATATCCAAATCAATTAGTTCATTTTCCAAAGTTAACAAATTTGGCGGATTCGATTGCCCAGGCTGCGCTTGGCCGGACCCGGATGACCATAGGACAATTGCTGAGTTTTGTGAGAACGGAGCCAAGGCTGTAGCGGACGAAGCAACGAAGAAGAAAATCACCGCGGATTTCTTTACAAAACATTCAGTATCCGAACTTACTCAAAAATCAGATGAGTGGCTAAATGCCCAAGGTCGCTTGACATCCCCTATGATGTTGGATGAAGATTCTGAGAATTATACTACAATATCTTGGGAAAATGCGTTTGATCTAATTGCTGATGAGTTAGCCGACTTAAAAAATCCCAATGAAGCGATTTTCTATACCTCAGGACGTACAAGTAACGAGGCCGCCTTCCTTTGGCAATTATTGGCCCGTGCATTTGGAACAAACAATCTACCTGATTGTTCGAATATGTGTCACGAATCTTCTGGATTCGCATTATCAGATTCTATAGGCATAGGTAAGGGGACAGTAAAATTAGAAGATTTTAATTCTGCAGACTTAATATTGGTAGTCGGACAAAACCCTGGCACAAATCATCCTAGGATGCTAACCGCATTAAGGGATGCGAAGAAAAACGGCGCATCGGTGATTTCGATAAATCCCCTCATAGAGACTGGTATGAAGAAGTTCAAACATCCACAAAACCCCCTCGAGATGCTCGGCTCCGGCAAATCAATTTCAGACCGGCATGTTAGGATAAATATCAATGGCGACTTGGCATTTTTCCGTGGCCTAAATCATGTACTGATAAAGAAAGGTTATTTTGACCAAGAATTCATTTCCACCTATACTTACGGTTTTGAGAATTACCAAACTTCTGTTCAATCGGTTGATTGGAAGGAAATAGAATCAGTTAGTGGAATATCTAGTAAAGAAATCGAAACTATTGCTGAAATTGTTGGCAAATCAAATTCACTGATAACCTGCTGGGCGATGGGTATTACCCAACACCATAATTCCGTTGAAACCATTCAGGAGATGGTCAACACCCACTTACTAGGTGGTCATATTGGCAGGGAAGGAGCAGGAGTCTGTCCAGTTAGAGGCCACTCAAATGTCCAAGGAGATAGAACGGTTGGGATTAACCATATAGCTAGTCCTAAATTACGACAAAACATACTCGATAGTACTGGCATAAGCACACCAGACAGCCATGGTTATGATGCTGTCAATGCCGCTCGTGCAATGATCGATGGTAACGGAAAGGTATTCCTAGCCATGGGTGGAAATTATCTCTCTGCTATGTCTGACACCAAATTAATCGCCGAGGCAATGAATAATTGTGAACTCACTGTTTTTGTGTCTACTAAATTGAATCGCAACCATTTAGTTACAGGTAAGAAATCTCTGATTCTTCCTTGCCTTGGTAGAACAGAAATCGACAACCAATCCCATGGAAATCAATTCGTGACTGTTGAAAATTCAATGGGTATAGTGCATAGTTCTGAAGGTCACATGAAACCCCCCTCCTCTGATTTGATGTCTGAACCAGCAATAGTTGCAGGAATAGCATCCGCATTAGAATCAAGAATAGGGATGAGTGATTTAGGTTGGAACTACTTGGTTGAAGATTACGACCGAATTCGTGATTTAATCGAACAAACTATCCCGGGTTTCAGAGATTACAACTCTAGGGTTAGAAATAAATCAGGTTTTTATCTTCCCAACTCTCCTAGGGATAATTTAACCTTCGAGACTGATACTAAGAAAGCAAACTTCAGGTTCCATGAAATAACTAGGATGAAGCCTAATAATAGGGAATTTGTAATGATGACAATAAGGTCTCATGACCAATACAACACTACCGTATACTCAGGGCAAGATAGATACCGAGGAATCAAATCAGGAAGGAGAATCGTTATGATCAATCCACTAGATGCTAAAGAGAACAATCTTCACGCCGGTGAACTAGTGGATTTGATATCCGTTTTCGAAGGCGAAAAACGCGTCTCATCCAAATGGTATTTGGTAGAATATGACATACCTAGGGGTAATATCGCTACATATTTCCCTGAGGCAAATGAATTAATTCCGCTGAATTCAACCGCAAACGTAAGCAATACCCCTACTAGTAAATCGGTCATTGTAAGGATCGAAAAATCTCAAGATTGAAGATTCGCAGATTTGTTCTGTTCTTTCAATAGTAATGAACACCTATTCATTTGGGTTTGAATTAGTTGGGATTCTTCAGCATCCAATTCTCTATTCAAGGCCTGTTGAAAACATTTGATTGCGTCAGCGAAATGTTCCATCGCAGCGTAAGATGAACCCATATTGTAAAGCGTTCTTCCAGTTACCATTGTAGGGTCCATTGAAATTGCTTGATGGTATGATTGAATGCTTTCTGAAAACTTACCCAATTGATGAAGGGCGTGTCCTCGGCCATTGTAACTGCGCACGCGTAATTCCCGCTCATCGCGTGGGGTAGATGAAATTGCTTTATCAAAACAATTCAGTGCTTGGTCGCCCTTGTCTTCTCCTAACAGAGTTAGACCTTTGTTGTACCATTCTATGGCTACATTTACACTCTCTTCGTCTATTGGTGTATTTTGTGCAACAGACATTTTTGCATCTTCAGCAGCGGCTACAAGATCAACGTCAATTTCTGCTGCGGGCGTTGTGCTGTTTTTGTTCTTCAATTCCTCAGCCTTTTGTTTACATTGATTGGCCTTTTCAAAATGGCCAGCCGCCTCCAAAGCATCGGACATTCCTGTCCATGAGTCATATGTTGAACCATAATCTTGGATGATCTTTTTCCAGGTTTGTATAGCAAGGGCATGGTTACCTTCTTGGGTGTAATTCGTTGCCTTCTGTTGTAGTACGACCAGTGTATCTTCTAGTGAAATTTCTAGGCTATCATCTTCCTCATCTGGAACAAATTCTGCATATGTGACTTCTTCTGTGGCTACTGGAGTAAATTCGACAATTTCTTGTTCGGGCTCTGATAATTTTGTTTCTATCTCGGTTACTAAATCTGCAGCTAGGGTTAATTCTGGGTCTAACTGTAAGGAGTAATTTAATGATTGAATCGCCTCTTCACTCAGGTCTAGGTTATGAAGACACAATCCGCAATAGTACCAAATCATGGCGTCGGTAGAATAATCCCCTTCTAACGCAGGCGAAATCAACCCCATAGCTGATTGAAATTCGGACTCTTCAATAAAGCGTGAAATCTCTTCAGTTAAATTGTCTGAATCAGTTTCAACTATTACAGCCTCCGCTAAAATCACAGGTGGGTCTTGTTCTGTTTCTTCTTTCTCTTCAATTACTATTGATGCCAAGGTCTGTAATTCATCATTAGACAATCCTTGTTCGATGGCGACCTTCGCATATTTTGCGGCTTGCTCCGAATCACGTTGTGAAAGTAAGAAGGCTAAATTGGCGGCAGTAGGGGCGTGAAATCTGTTGATTAGAAACGCCCTTTCAAACGCCACAATTGCCCCCTCAATATCGCCAACTGCATGGTTAGATACACCTAATCCGTACCAAGCGGAGGAATTATCGGATTCTGAATCGATGATTCGTTCATATTCTGACTTTGCAGAACTATAGTCGCCACTAGTGGCAAACTGCTGGGCCCGCTCGAAAGCATCCATCGACACAACTCAATCGCGTTATGAACAGGGGATAAGATTTCTGAACCTCTGAGTGGAAAATAATCACCCTATTCGTTTGGTGCTGGATCTTCTAGTCGATTTTCTTCATCTAGTCTGGCTTTTGCTATACCTGCGAAATATACCATCATTGGTACTGCAATTAACAAGAAAAAGCAGCCAACTAAAGTAGCGATTCCATATAGCGTCTCTTGGACAGGGTCAATTTGAAATTCCGAAATTGATACCAATTGATGTTCCGTCAATGAAAAACTGAGTTCTATACCTTCGGGTGACACTAATTCGCCATCAACATAAATTGAAATTAACCAGGTTGTGGTTACCTTTTCATCTGAGAGTAAATTCAAGGCATCTGCCTCAGCCAATCCTGCATCATCGGCTCGTATGTAACCTACTCCGTTTATTGGTAAATCTAGAGATGCCCTCCCTCTCATCACAACCTCTTCTGTATCTATCATCATTCTGTGTTCATAGGCTTCTTCACATGAATCAGAAATTTCATCAAATTCCTTACAATTGAACGCTGAATCCCCATCTTCTCCTAATAGAGGGGAATGAAACCACGTAGAACTTGTAGAGGTGATGACCAACTCTGCATCATTAGGTGCATTTACGACGGTAAGATTGACCCATGTAGGAGAAGAAGACGTTGAAACAAACCATGAGGATTCGTTCTCACTTTCTAGTTCAAGTGCATACTCCACACTCTCATTAGTGGTTTCGTATCGGTAATATTCACTGTCTACGGTGGCAGAAAATACAGCATAAGATAGCACCAAAATCAATACCAAACCTAGACCTATCATAGTCCGAAGCATGTTCGGGTTCCTCGATAGCGACTTCCTCATTACTAATCCGAACCGTTGGGGTGGTTTGAACCATTGTGTGGGGTCCGTAAGAATGCAGTACCAAGCCGCTATAGGTTTCAGTCAAGTCATCACCGTTATATACGGCCTCAAGGTCGGCCGGGCGCTACAAGGTGAGTGTATGACGACGTATCACGATGTGCCAGCAGACCTTCTAATTGCGGACCTCGCACAGAGATTGTCCGACAATGACTCAATCAATGCCCCTGAGTGGGCTGATTTTGTAAAGACAGGCACTCACAGAGAGAAGCCTCCTGAACAAGAAGATTGGTGGTATGTTCGATGTGCAGCTGTACTTCGAAAGGTTGCAATGAAAGGACCAATCGGTACTAATCACATGTCCCAGTTATTCGGCGGGCCTAAGGACCGAGGTGTCAAGCCTAATCGCGCAGTAGCAGGATCAAGGAAGGTTGCTAGGACTGCTCTACAGCAACTAGCATCCGCCGGTTTTATCACTGACTCATTCAACACCGCTGGAACAGTTACACTCGGAAAGGTAGTTACTCCAACCGGTCAATCTCTTTTGGACGAAAGCGCACATAGTGTCCGTCCTCAAGCGGAAGAGAGACATCCAGAGCTAGCGAGATATTGAGGTGGATTTATGGCGCGCAACAAACCATTCGGAAAGAAGCAGCGACTAAACAAAGTCACCAAGCAGAATCGAAGAGTACCTGTTTGGGTAATGCTTCGCACTGCTAGGAACACTACATCCCATCCTAAGCGTCACCATTGGCGCAGGTCAAAACTCCAGAGGTGATTCATATGGCGGAAGTAAAGGAAATGGTAATCCCGCTACGCGCTGCTTGGAACGTTCCTCGAACAAAGCGCGCTAACCGTGCAATGGCTGAAATTCGTAATCATGTCTCACAACACATGAAAATCCAAGAAGATGAAGAAATTTGGATTGATCAGGCTGTCAACGAAGTAATCTGGGCCAGAGGGATGCAAAAGCCACCACGGAAGATACGAATCGTTTGTACTAGGGAAGAAGGATTCCCTCTCGAAGTAAAATTGGCGGAGGAGTGAACATGGGTAATATTCGACCTTCATTCATCAAGACAAGGGCCCTACATTTATTGGAAATTTATCCAGATAAGTTTACTGACGATTTTGAAACCAACAAACACCTCGTTGTTGAATTCACAGACGTCGGTGACAACAAGCGCATGAGAAATTGGATAGCGGGATATATCACCCGTTACATTCAGCGCCGTACCGATTGAGTGGTATGGGCGACTACGCGGAAGTATCATTTCCCGCATTCGCTAACAATGTCTGCATTGTCCTTGTAGCTCCAGAACATGATGGTAACATCGGCGCTGTTGCTAGAAGTATGATGAACTTTGGAATAACTGATCTACGAGTGGTTGGGCGAACAACAGATTGGTCTGAAGAGACTAGAAAGAGAGCGAAGAATGCTCAGTACGTGCTAAAAAACGCTCGAGGCTTTGAGACGCTTCAAGAAGCCACATCTGACTGTTCATTGGTAGTCGGTACGTCTGGAAAGCGAGAACACGGCGATAAGACCGCAATGAGGCATTTCCTATTACCTGATGAACTGCCAGACCGCTTATCAGGAGTTGTAGGAAAGGCTGCCCTAGTATTTGGCCCAGAAGGTAAAGGATTGGTAAATGACCAACTAAGATTATGTGATTTACTGGTAACTATTCCAACATGGGAAGGCTATCCAATTCTGAACCTAAGTCATGCGGTTACAGTACTCTGTTTCTCCTGGTTCACTGGAGTATCAGATAATGAAGTACCTGGAACAGATGGCAGAATTCTAGACCCGGAATTAAGGCGAATATTGAGAGAAGAAGTAACTAGGTTGGTGAAATTAATTCCAACTAAGGACCACAAAAGACAGGGTATGGATGAAACTCTAGTTCGGGTAATTATGAGAGGTTTGCCAAAAGATGATGAAATTCATCGTGTCTTGGGTATACTTTCTGCATCTGCAGATTCCTTTGAGCAAAATAATCCTTAGGTTAAAGCAGAGAATGGAGTTCTCACATTGTAAAGGATAGATTTCATTCGAAAAAAACTAATTTTGTCTCTTACACTTTGCACTATTTGCGGCGTGCTCCCTAACTGTAACACTTTCAACCCAGCATCTTTCGCCATATTTCTCTTGAATCATTTTACTAGAGTATTCCATAGCCATTTTGGCAAACATTTCTGCTCCTGTAGATTCCACAACTACCATGTCGATAATACCGTTATTATTCAGCAATTCAAATTCGGAAAATTGGGGATCATCTGAAGCAACTAAGGTCTTGTGATCGAAATTACTCCTGAGCCAAACCTCCAACTCTTTTAGTCCACCAAAATCAACTACCCAATTTTTTTCATCCAATTCATCCGCACCAAATTCAAACTCAAATTCAAGTGAGTAGCCATGTAAGAATTTGCAGTGACTATCTGCTCTCCATTGCCTGAAAGCTGCAGACAGTCCTCTTTCGTGTCCATATTTCTTCAAAGAAAAATATTTAGTCAAATCAATCACCTCTAAAATTCAAGCATATCGAGTTTATACAATATCGTGGGCCTCTGGCTTCATGGAATAAATGACCTAGATGTGAATCACATTTTGAACATCTCACCTCAATTCTAACCATCCCGTGACTAGTATCCTTTAGTTGAGTAATTTCAGCATCAGGAACTTCCTCGCTAAATGCGGGCCAACCACATCCGGAATCGAATTTCGCTTCAGATGAAAACAGCAACTTATCGCACTCTGCACAATAGTATCTGCCTGATTCGAAGTGTTTGTCATATTCGCCTGTAAACGGTCTTTCTGTACCGTTTTGCTTCATTACATGAAAGCGTAACTGAGCCTTAAGAGCACCTTGTAACACTTCATTCCATGATGTGACGTATTCTACAGGATCTTCCCTACCGATGGCATGGAACGCTAGGATTCTCTCAACATCTGCACCGCTAGTACCACTACTCCTTCCTGTAGAATCTGGATTGTATGATGTGTTTGTATTCCTGAAGATAGTATCAAAGTCAATATTCAATTTATTGCACGATTCTAATGCGTCTTTCAGTATTGTTTCTTTGTCCCCATCAATATATGGTAGATGGAAGGTTATTCTTTCGCTATCCCAGTTTCCTATCGCAAAAGATTCTCCCAACGAGTCATAGAATTCCGGTCGACAGTCTGGATAAATTGCATGGTCCCCAGAATGTACTCCTAGCGCAATAATTACGTCTGTATCTTCTTGTGTGGCTATGGAAAGAGCATAACCATACAAGATTGAGGAAAAGATTGCATTTCGATTAGGCACTACTGTCGCTTTCATTTGGTCCTCTTCGTAGTGACCTTCTGGAACATCGATTTCATCGTTGGTTAATGCCGAATGAAAAATACCCATTACACCTGACAAGTCTACGATTCTGTGTTCTACAGAAATTTCGTTACCTGATAGGTAAGCAATATTTGCCTTTGCCCTTTCTAGTTCGATAACATGTTTTTGGCCATAATCGTAGGATATGCAACTAACTTCGTACCCATCTGCTAGCAATCTACACAACAGAGCGGTTGAATCCATACCCCCAGATAGGGCCATTACTGCTCGCATTAGTCAACCCCCATCCACTTGTGTGTTTGTAGGCTCAATCGCCAACCAGGATTATCCTTCACTAACTGTTCTACAACTGCAAAGTTCCTACCATTCTGTTCCACTGTTTCATCATCTAAATAACATGGTTGGAGATAATGGTGATCAAACCCAATCTTTAGGTCGTCATACATGGAAAGATCTTGTCCACAATATACTACCTTGAGCTCGTCGCCAGTAGCTTGTTTGATACTTACATTCGGGTAGAGTTGATCTTTAGGAGATACACAAATCCAATCGATAATATCTGGAATAGGTATCGTGCCATTTGTTTCTATTGAAAGATGAATACCATGATTCTTCAATTCTTCACCTATCCTCTGTAAATCCTGCATAGCAGGTTCACCACCAGTGAATATTACTCTTTTACAGTCGTATGCTAGTACTTCGTCTACGATATCGTTTAGTTCCATTTCCTCGTAGGTAAGGAAGTCAGTATCGCACCATTCACATCTTAAGTTACAGTTGCCGAATCTGATGAATACATGCGGGACCCCTGTGTGAAACGCTTCACCCTGAACGGAGTGAAAAATCTCCACAATGGGGTAACTAGCCATGATTATCACCTACGAAAGTTGTGGGGATCGAATTAATTGCATCAATTCAGTTCTAGCTTCACTTTTTTCGAAGAAAACACCCCTCATTGCAGATGTTGTCATTACGCTATTTTGCTTCTTTACCCCTCGACATTTCATACATCCATGTGATGCCTCAATAATCACTGCTGCCCCTAATGGTTGCAAATGTTGTTCTAGATCATCCGCGATAGCTTTTGTAATTCGCTCTTGATTCTGTAGTCTCCTCGCGTGCAATTCTACAATTCTCGCCAATTTACTGATTCCGACTATCCTTTCTACAGGAATATATGCAATGTGTGCTCTTCCCGAAAAAGGTTGTAAATGATGTTCACAGGTAGAATGGAATTCAATATCTCTTAGCAACACAATACCATCATAATCTTCTGCGTTGAAAGTGGAACTCAGAACTTCGGCAGGATCTTCTTGATATCCCGCAAATATCTCCTTCCAAGAATTCACTACTCTCAAGGGAGTATCCTTCAATCCTTCCCTACTAGACTGGCCGGGTTCAATATATTCCAATATTGTGGATATTGCATTTTGAGCTTCAATCTCAGTAACCATCCATCACTCCCCCTTTGCTCTACCGTGACGTTCGTCAATCGCATCTAACTGATCTAACATTTTACGGCAGGCGGTCCGGATTGCATCAGCTACAGAGACGAATTTGTGGTCGTCCCCTACATGCAGCTTCAGGTCGTCGAGAAGTTCGTTGGGCATATCGAGACTTATCTTTGGCATGGTTGCCCGTTAACATACCCATTTTAGATATTACTCAGATATTATTCTAGTAATATTATTCTAAAACTACCGTCAATTCTGGGAAATTTGTACAAATTGTAGCCGCCCTATCTCGAATCTGATTAAAATGAACCAAAATTTCGGAATGACCTACACCCGTTGCTACCATGTTGGCTAGGACTGAAATTCCACCTTGAATCACACCTGCTTCGAGAAAGGCATCGTTACTAATTTCCCCAGAGTTTCGTTGTGATGCTAGGTCTAGTGACATATCTTCCGCTAACTCATTAGCGGCATCAAAAGTCAACAGGTTTTGTTCCAATAAGCGACCTAGTTCTTGCAACATGACAAATCGTCTTACAATTTGCTTTTCACTATTACTTTGAGCGGGGTCTAGTGTTCTACGAGCTCAACTAAAACACCGCCCGTTGAGGATGGGTGTACAAATGCTATTTTTGCCCCATTAGCTCCGTTAACAGGGACATCATTTATCATTCGAATACCCATTGATTTTAACTGACTTATTGTAGAACCAATATCTGGTGTTTTAATTGCAATTTGTTGAACACCTTCTCCTCTTTTTTCCAGAAATTTCCCTATTGGAGAATCTGGTGTAAGCGGTTCTAAAAGTTCTATTTTCGGGCCACCCGAGACCGGTTGAAAAAATCTAATTTTAACACCCTGCTCCTCATTTAACTCGTCTTTCCCTTGAATAAATCCTAAACTACGCCAAAATTCGCTATGGGCATCCAAAGAATTTGTTGCGATTCCAATATGATCTATTCCCTCAGTCATGTCAAACACCACTCGGGGCAATCCATGTACCAAATTTGTCACGGAGTATATCGTTAACCTCGCCCAATGTAACCTCGGCTTTGAAGGCCTCAATCAATGGTTCCATCAAGTTTGA
>DAPQ01000054.1 GCA_002502175.1 Euryarchaeota archaeon UBA19
GATAGAGGTTCGCGTGGAAGTAGATTCACCCATTGGTTACACACCCATCCCAATGCACCTGCAATTCCAAGTGGAGCAGATGCAGATGCGGCTCAGTGGACCGAAGGTACAGACATGATTCTTGGAATCAGATTCTCACCAGAAGGGCATCTTCCTTGGTTCGATGATGTTGATGGAGTCAGACGACCACTGAGGGATTTGGATGATAGCGGGGCTTTGGGTAGAGCCAAGACTGGACATCTAATTCATGGCCTCGATTTAATCTGCTTCCACAGAACCGGACTAGGCGTCAATCTGGTGATTACCGACGCTAGAGGATATGCTATTGAGTAATCTGGTTAATCTCGGAATAATTGATCACGATAGTAGGCTAATTCCTCTATACTTCCTCTGATATCGTCAAGAGCTCTATGTCCTGAGTTCTTTCGCCAATTCTTCACATCAGGATACCAAGCCCTTGCCAGAATCTTGATACTCGTGACATCAACACTTCGATAATGGAAAAAATCGTGTAATTCTGGCATATATCGGCGCAAGAATCGTCGGTCTTGTCCAATAGTGTTGCCACATAACGGAGACTGTCCTGGAGAACAATATTGTTTCAGAAATTCAAGAGTTTCAAGTTCTGCTTTTTGCATCGAAACCCCTTCTGATTCAATCCTTGCTAACAAGCCGTTCTCAGTGTGGTGTTTTACATTCCAATCATCCATCTTTGCCAATTCTTCTTTTCCAACATCTATGGCAAAGCTTGGACCTTCAGCCACTATGGAGAGATCGGTTTCTGTTACAATCGTTGCAATCTCAATAATCGTATTTTCATCTGGGTACAGGCCGGTCATCTCGAGATCAATCCAAACCAATCTACTCTCTGCCATATTATCCCCTCATCTACCCTAGATTTAATCATTCAAAAATCTCTTTTCTTTTGGACTTGAAAATAATAACCATAACAATCCCACCGAAATCTGAATTAGTCCGGTTAATAGCAAAGTTTCCCGTAAAGAAAGAAGATTCTCTTCGATAATATACCCAGCCGATATAGTAGATATGCCCATCACCAATGTAATGATGAGATTATCTGTTCCAGCAACCCTGCCCATCCATTCATTGTCTGTTCTGCGCTGTAGTAAAGTTGTACTGAATACCCATGAAATTCCGCTACAAGCGTGGCTGAAGAATACCAAAATAAGGGTAATCATTCCCCATTCTAAATATGATATTCCCGTGTAGAAAATTCCAGCGCCGCCCAAGGATATACCGATGATGTATGGAGTATATCGTTGAACTGTCATTAGAGGTCTAGTCACTATTGGACCAAATCCACTACCGAAACCTCTGGCCATGTAGAGCACGCCGATTCCTGCGGCTCCAGTCGAAATTTCTCCTAGACTTGACTCCATCCCAATCAAAATTAGTAAGAAAATTTGTGCGCCTCCGCCGGTTGCCCACATGCCTTTGGCCAAAACAATTCGACCGATTTCCGGGCGCTTGATTATGAATCCCCATCCAGAGAAGATTTCTTTGAACATAGAGGATAATCCGGTTTCTTTCTTTTCATCAGGATATGGACCTCCATGAGGAAGGGTAGTAATTACTATTGCCGCGATAAGAAATGTAATTGAATCAATAATTAGACCCATTTCTAAACCGTAATCAGAAATCACAAATCCTGCAATTCCAGCCCCTATTCCCATCGATGCAGACCAGCCACCAGAGATTAGGGCATTCGCTGTAAGGAGTTCTTCTTCATCGCATATTGTAGGTAAATATGCAGTTCCTGCTGGGTCATAAGTTGCTCTTCCCACCACTAGTAACATCGCTAAGATGTATACTGAAAATAAATTGTCAAGAAGTCCCAACAAGATAAATGAAACTAGTACAAAGAAAGAAAATAAGTTAGCAATAACCATCAAATATTTTCTTGGATATCTATCAGCCAACATTCCCGTAATCGGTTCCAATGGAGCAAAGGTGAAACTCCTAACGGCTAGAACACCTGCTATTGCCAAAGGCGAATCATCCGATGCCTCTCCGGCTAACAAAAACATTGCTAGAACGGTAAACCAATCTCCGATGTAGAGAATCATGTTCGAGCCCCAAAGGCGAGCGAACGTCTTGTTGGTGCGGAGTAACTCGAGATAGCCTGGACTAGTCAAAATCATTCCCCCCTTTTGATGTAATCAGACTATCTCTGGAAGAACCTTTAGGACGATTAATGGGAATAAGGAAAACATCACATTGGTGAATATCGCATCACGTGTGGCACGCATATGATTGTCAAGAATTGATTGCATTCGATTCTCTATTTGTTCTGCTAAACCCTCTGCTGGATATGTTGCATATCCAAGTCCGAAATCAATTATGTCCGCTACTTTGTTTAGAATTGTTGCACCGAGACTCTTGATCTTTCCAGATTCCTCTAGAGCTAATTCCTCCCCCTCGATAGAGTCAAGATTTTCTTTCGATGACCAAGGGCGAGGGATTCTAAATTCTTCGATATTACGAAGGAAGTCTCGACCAGCAAGAGCTCTTTCTACTCGCCGTTTGACTCTATCAAGATTCATTTTAGCCATTTTCTTCAAAGAACGACGTGTGCGCATGACTCTTCTAAAGTCCCATAGCACCCAATAAATGAGGGCAATAATCAGAAGTTTTTCTCCTAAATCTGGCACGCTATCCCAATCCTCCCAACCTACTTCCCCCATTCCAATCCTAACTATTCCAGCGGCGATAGTAGGTAGAATAAATGCAATAACTTCTTGTTTCAATAATCCATCAAAGCCGGTAATCGGTAACCTTTGGTGGTTTTTCTTGAGCCAACGCCAGTGACGGGTTCTCTCCTCTTTAGGTGCAAATACCGATATAAGATCAAGTAAGGGCCTTCTCAATAGCCAAAACCGAAGAAGAAATGGAATAAGCAAGGCGAAAATATAGGCTTCCCAAGGAGTTGAAGGTGGCCAACTCGGTAGGGCGTAGACACCTTCCATATGGGTTCGTAGCAGAGGTAAGCAATCAATCTCACTCCGGAGAGTAAGTCATCGTGCAGGAACTGAAAGTGCTGACCTTGCCATTATTATGACAAGTATTGCGGAACCAATCAAGGTAGCGGCAAGGAGATTTGAAGTTCTAACTAACATCAGGCAAAATCCTGTGATACCACAAGCGTAACTTACAACCTCACAACGAGATGCTAAGTGCAAAACTGATGATGGGACCATGACTGGATTTGGATATTCTCTAATCATTCTGCTGAGAAGAATGTAGAGACCTTGGAATGGAATGGCGATACAAAATAGAGCCATAGCCACCAATAGGAGAGTTTCTGGATTGTCATCTGCGTTCAATTCTCCTCCCTTCCAGAAAAGGTTGCTTAGACCAACACTCAGTAATCCAGTGTGGATCAGGGCAGAGGTGGTTGAGACTGAAGTCGCTTCAACCGAATCGGGCACCATAGGGTGAATCCGATTCGAGGTGCTCTTGAGAATTGCGCTCGATTATTGTGGTTACCTACTGGTTATCAGGGAGTCTACTGGCCATCGCCCTCTTCCATATTGGCGGTACTAAGCATGGCCACCATGATGCATAGTAACCCCATCTTAACTCTGGTGTACCTTCGTAAGGCCTTAGCTTCCAGAAGGGGACACTTGCTCTAAGATGGTGGTCGGAATGTCGGGTCAACTCTAGCAGACTCCACCTAGACCACCTAGCCTCTGTATTCCATGAGTGCTCCTTTGCAAACCTCTCGTCCTCAGATCTTCTGAGTCCCCAATGACGAATGTAATTCACGTACTCTAGAGTTAGAATCGCGATTCCAGACATTACAAGCCATCCTACAGCAATTGGAATACCATCAAAATAACCAAGCATGCCGGGGAGAAATGCAATTGCAAACAGCGTAACCATTTGTAGCAAAAGACCGCGGTAAGTAGGATTACTCAGACCTGTCTTACCCTTCTTATTGTGTACACTAGCAGATGAGAAAAACTGACCTGGTATAGTACTCATCCAGAACGACCAGAGCCCCTGATGAGCCTCTGCACTGGCAGAGTCCTTGGCTGTGCTTACCCACTTATGGTGAACATGATTGTGCTCATAGGTAAAGTGAGTGTAGTGGACAGAAAAAAGCAGAACTCTGGCGAGTCTCCATCCTGGACTACCTCTTTTCTTGTGGCCGAGTTCGTGAGCGGTGACTATGGCTGAGGCAGCGGCGCTTAGGCCAGAGGATAGAGCCCCTACAACAAGCCACCACGTCATACCCTCGTTAGCAGCGAAGACGAAAAATGTGGCAACGACAACTAGCTGTAAAATTCCATGAACCCACAGAAGGATCTCAAAAGGAGTTCCTGATTCTCTCGGAGGGCGTGCAACTTTGGATTCGCCCATCAGGATGTCAAGTATAGGCGCAACACCCCAGACAAAGACTACCCCCATGGCTACGTACGATTGGTCCTCAATCACACCCAAGATGTTACCAGAAATGGCGAGAATTGGGGTAATCAAACCAAGCAGATGGACAGCCCAAGGTTCTGGTTTTAGTTCAACTTCCTGGTTCTGACTAACCACTGGGGCCTCACTCATACAAATGGGCGTGCTTGGCTCTAGTCTTAGCGATTTTTGGTGATACGACTGCTTGACAATACGGGTTCTGTGGATTGTTGGCGAAGTAGTTATGATGGTAATTTTCTGCTATCCAAAACTTACCTAATGGACTTACTTCCGTTACTATGTCATCAACATAATTTTGTTGTACATATTCCATTACATGTTCAACGTCCATACGCTGTTCTTCGTTCGAATAAAATACACAACTACGATAATGTGGACCTATGTCATTACCTTGACGATTCAATTGAGTGGGGTCATGTACAGTAAAGAAAACCTCGAGAAGTATTCTTTGAGGAATAATTTCTGGGTCGAATGTAACTCTGACTACCTCAGC
>DAPQ01000016.1 GCA_002502175.1 Euryarchaeota archaeon UBA19
CTGGTATGACCTCCGCCCACAATTGTCATGGCTTGAGTTTCGGTACACATGTTGAGAATCTCAATGGTTCCGAAGGCGAAGGCGGGCTTCTCAAAGTAACTAGCAGGTCCATTCCATAGAATACAGCCCGCTTGCATCAATATGGGTCGTAATTGCATCAGGGTCTCGACTCCAATATCGTAAATTGGATGTGGAACTGGAAGATCCTCAACGGTAAGCCCCACTCTTTCTTGGTCAATTTCCACAGCAACATCCGTGGGAACTAAGAGTAAATCCGAATGATTCTCTACTAGTGTGCTAGCCATTTCCCAAGCGATATCGAAATCGTCTCCTAATGTTCCTCGGATAAATTCCTTATTTCCTTCTCCGATGTCAATGCCTTGGGCCCAGAGAATCATATTTCCAACCACCCCAACAAAGGCAATCGTATCGACTACACCTCGATTGATTAGATTCTGAGCTACTCGGAACGAATCGTCCGCCTTAGCCCCGCCGAGAATTGCAACGTACGGTCGTGGCGGGTTTGTAACAGCGGTTTGTAGAGCGTTAATCTCTCGTTGCATCAAGCGCCCTGCGATACAGGGTAAATCATCTGCAAACCCTGTCAGAGTTGGAGAATTACGGTGTGCTGCGGCGAAGGCGTCAGTAACATATGCATCAAATTCTGGGGCTAGATTCAAGACGATTTGAGATATTCGTAATTCTTCTAATTCTGCCTTCTTCAGGGAAATTTCTTCGTTGTGCATTCTCACATTGTCCAAACAAAGAATCTCCCCATTTTGCAAACTTCGAATGGCATCTATCGCTTCTTTACCACAGACATCGGACACAAAACGAATAGGTCGACCAAGAATTCTGCCAAGTCTTTCTGCATGACCTGAAAGATCTGTAAAATCGTCTTTTCCGGGCCTAGACTGATGACCAAGAATCACAACCTTCGATTCGGAAAGGTCAGCAAGAGTCGGTAGAATCGCCCTAAGTCTTCCATCGTCTAGGAAGGCACCAGTCTCTGGATGAAGGGGTGAATTAATGTCGACGCGATATAGCACACGCTTACCGCTTAGGTGAATATCGTCCAAGGATAGAACGTCTTTCACGATGTGGGCCACCAGCAGGCGTCTTTTGATAATGATGGAGATAGGTCGGCTCAGAATTCCCCCCCAATGCCTTTGTGTCTCTGCCATAGTGGCGAGTTGATGGCGTGGGATGCGGAGCGACTTACCGGCCCAGATGGAGAAGACTGGCGAGTGCCGGTTGCTGAGTTGGAAGAGCGCCGTAGTCAGTTGTCATCAGCACTCGCAGAAACTGGTTTTGAGTCGGCACTAATCGATGACCCAGTGGAACTCTACTGGTTGACTGGTGGTAGACAAAACGGTATGATTCTCATCGGAGCTGAGGGGTCAGATGTAGAGAATACCCATTGGGTTCGAAAATCACTGAGAAGAGCGAAATTTGAATCCGGTGATGATAATGCTCCAGACCCGATTATCGCTCAGCCAAGAATGAGACAAATGACCGATGCACTCCGTTCACTTGGCACAACTTCTGCGCCTGCTATGTTGGCTGGTAAAATGCCTCACGACAGGTGGCAGTACTTCTCTAGAAGAATGTCTACCTTGGGTGAAATGCAGGATGCGACTTACCTAATGTACGGTTTGCGGGAAACAAAATCTGCTTGGGAGCTTGAAATGCTGCGAGAAAGCGGACGGATAAATCGAGAGATGTTCGAAGCGGTCAGAGAAGTTGGCGGAGAGGGGCGTAGCGAATTAGAAATGGCTGCTGCTGCCGATGAAGTTAGTCGAGCAGCAGGATTTGGAGGTCGCATTAGGATGAGGCGATGGCCGATGGATTGTGATCGAGTTGTAATCGCTGCTGGAAGATCGGGAGCCGTTCCATCATACTTCGATTCGGCTATCGGTGGGCTAGGGGCAAGTCCAATCTCTTCACTAGGTGCCGGCCATGCAAAAGTCGTAGCCGGAGAGCCTGTTATCGTCGATATCGTTCATCTACATCGTGGATATGTTTCAGATTGTACACGAATGTTCTGCGCGGGTCGGCTTGATGAAGAATCGGTGAGTAAATTGAATGATATGGCCGAAATTAGGGACTCGGTTGTTGCAAGTCTTGGAAGAGGAGAATATTGTTCAGAAGCATGGACAATTGGTAGTGCAATGGCCGATGAAATGGGCTACTCTGAACATCTTATGGGGATGCCGCCTGAACAAGCCGTTTTCCTAGGTCACTCAGTGGGATTAGAGCTCGATGAAACTCCGGTTATCGCCGACCGCTTCGACAGAGAACTCCCAATTGGAGGAACAATGGCGATTGAACCTAAGGTAATCTATGACTCAGGTGCTATTGGAACTGAGGATACTTTTGCTCGAACTCCAGATGGAATGGAATGCCTGACTATGGGGGATTCATGGGGCCTGCTTACGGAGTGGGACGCATGAGCCGAGTCAAAAAAACCGCTCAGAAGCGTCTTGCAAGATTACTACGCGGAAGAACTGAACCTCATGGAATTGAGATTACTGATGAATCAATACTGAAGGGTGTTGAAGTTGATGATTCTGGTATTGTCCAGTTGTGGATACAACCAACTCGAGCACATTGTCCGTGTTGTATCAACGACCTGATGGAACTTCGCTCTGAAATAAATCAACAGAAAGGAGTTCTTGCATGTCATATCGAAGTTGTTGGTGTACCTCAAGCAGATAGATGGACTGCTGCGATAAATGAATAGTCAAATCCAGACGTCATTATCCGCTGTGAGCTCGCTGTCAGCATCTCCAGTATTTACCACTCCACGAGGCTCGACTAGCATAACTTTGCATTCTGAATCAGCATACGGTTTGTGTTCTACCCCTTTGGGAACGACTAACATCTCACCCTCGTTTAGTTGCACTGTTTCGTTCTCAAACTCGATATTCATGCTACCTTCAAT
>DAPQ01000033.1 GCA_002502175.1 Euryarchaeota archaeon UBA19
CGCATCTGAACTCCAAGCACGGCGACCTGCCAGATCAATCACTCCATTTGGGATATCCCGGTTAGCTAATGAAATCTGTACGATTGCATCTGTAGCGTCACGAATGTGTACCCAGTGACGGGCCTCGATATCTTCTGGAGGGCTACCTTGCGAACCCCCCTTGACCCAATTTATCCAATCTAACAAAATTTCAACACCCCAGCCATTTACTTGTTGAGGAACAAGGATATCGTGAATTCGAAAAATTAGTTCAGCATTTGGATTACTAATATTCGCTGGAATAATTGCAATATCAATATCGGACATTGGAGGGGCATTTGCTCCTATGGCGATTATTAAATCTGAATCTTCTTTATTCTGAGTAAGAGTTGCACCTGCTCGTTCTAATCGGTCGGCAAGCGCTAGATATACTGCATCTTGCTCCCCAAGAAGGTGCACCACCTTTGTCATCAAAACCGCCGGGTAGGCGTACCCTCATGGTTGTGATGGCTAGAAATTCAAGCCGTTGTAACCGCTGCTTGCTCTTTTGCAATGAAGTGATCTAGACAATTACGGACAATTCCTACAATCATGTCTATCTCTGGACTTGTTAAACCGAAATGGGGCGTGAACCGTAGAGCATTTTGGCCTCCGTGAATTACGCCCAATCCCTGTTCTCGGCACCATTCTTCGATTCCGCCGAATCCCACTACTGGGAATCTATCAGGATCTAATTCGGCACACAGCAACAAGCCGGTGCCCTGTACTAAGGAGATGCAATCTGGATAATCCGCTTGCAATTCTCTTAATTTTGAGAGGAATTCATCACCAGAGTCGCGAATATTCTGACGCATTTCTGGAGTTATTCGATTCAAAACTGCAACTGCAGTCTCGAGAGCACGTGGATTGGTTGTCATAGTGTTTCCATAAATTCCTACAACATACAATTCAGCAGCACGCTCACTTAACCCTAGTACAGAGAGAGGATATTGACCAGCATTGAGTGCCTTTGACCACGTCTCTAAATCAGGCACCTCTGCATCTTGGAAGCCATCGTAGTCGACTACAGATAGGCAACCCTGGCCTCTCAAACCTGCTTGGATTGAGTCGACTAGAAGTAGTGAGCCGTGTTCTTTAGTCAACCTTCGAGCTTCATCGTAGAACTCTCGGGTTATGCATTGACCAGGACTACCTTCTCCTTGGATTGGCTCCATTGCCATCATTTCGATAAAGAAGCCCTCTTCATCAGCGCGAGCAAAGGTTGCTTGTAAGTCAGAGATATCGTTAGGTTCGACAATGATTACGTTATCATCTCGGAATGTTGCTAAATTAGTTCGGTATCCATCTTTACAGGAGTCCGAAATCGTAGCTGGACGTTGTGTACGACCGTGGAAAGCCTGTCTAAGTGCTACCAATTTGATTGGCTTACCCTCATGCCGACCGCCTTTTCCAGTCATCTCGTTAGCATTAACATCTGCAATCCTCATCCCGATGGTGACAGATTCAGAACCGCTATTCAGACATACGAATCGAGAGAAGGGGCAACTTCCTCTTGTGTGTCCAACCTCCTTTCGCAATGCATCGGCCAATCTTTTTTGGCTAAATGAAGCAGTCATTACGTTGGCCATAACCCAGTTATTGCTCATTGCATCGATAATTTGGTCCGGGCCATGTCCAGCCCCAAGCATACCATATCCTCCGTTGTCGTGAATAACTCTACCATGTGATGTGATTATCCAAGGACCTCTAGCAGCGATTGGAATGTAGGGGTTTACTGTCTCTGGCTTGTAGAAGTTGACATAATCTTCCTGGAGTTTAGTGATGAGATCTGATTCATCTAACATCATCGCTGCGACTCCAACTTCATTCCTCAAAGCAGAATGGTTCTCATGAGCTTCAGATATTGCCCTGACCAAATCTGAATCTATGCTGAGGAATTCCTGTATCACAGAATCGTCCAAACCAACCGTTCGGACATTTCCGGAATTTGCTCGTATCTCGGCGAGTAGGTCGTATGCTCCAGCCATCAATATCCCAACGAGGGGCTCCTCATCAATATTCTCAATGAATTATTCATTAAAATTCAGAATCTAAAGATTCTGGATGATTTTGGAATTGTGACGATTTCTGATGATCTTTAGCTCATGAATTGTTCAATTTGGAAGTTCTGATAATCATACAAAAAATTAAACTCACTTTAATTTTCCAATTGTAATTTTAATTTTAGAGTGAAATTTTCAATTGGATTATCAGTCTTAGTTAACAGATAGTATAAGTGCTAATCCGCAGAAGGCAACCTAGGGACAAGCACGGGGGATGCACTAGCCCAACGCAAAATTGAGGGAAAAAAATGAGCGAAGAATACCGAATCCAGGAATTGCTTCAGAGAGAGGTTTACGTCGGAGATACACTTGTTGGCGTGATTACAGGAGAGAGATCTCATCCGCGAGATGAATTTGTCAAATCAATGCGACTTGAAGTCGTAGATGATGTCGCGGGCGAATATATGCGAAAGCCAGCTGAACATGCACCATTATCGAAAGAGTTAGTGCATAGCATCAGGCCAGATGGAGGAGTAAAGCTCTCCAAGTCGATGAGAGAATTACAACGCAGGTGGCGAAATACTATTCGTATCGACGAACAACTTTGGGCGCCTGATGAATTAGTCGACCGCGCTGTGATGGACAATGATGGAGTCGACATTGGGAATGTTGCGGGATTTGTCAAGGTTAAGCGAACGTACCGTGGTGTTGTTGTCAATACCCACGCTATCTTGCGACGCAAGTACAATCTGCCAGAACAACTGATCATTCCCGTCAAGCAATTAGCCAGAACAACCGCCTTCTTGGACGAGTTGATTCTGCGTTGTACTGTCACAAGGTTGGTTACTTTACCCAGTTATTTACAGCTAAACGGCGATTCTGAGTAAATATTTCTGAATCTTACTTCCACTGTGGAAGTTGGAATGGTGGGCATGGCAGGATTTGAACCTGCGACCTCCCGGTTATCAGCCGGGTGCTCCAGCCAAGCTAAGCTACACGCCCTTGAGCAAACTCGCGAGAAGCGTACCCATTTTGAATATGCCCATCTGGCTTTATTCCTTCTTGAATGCCAATCGGAGAAGTCATGAAGGACTCGCTACTCGCGCAGTTCACTCATGCCGGTTGTGAGTGGTTCCTCAGGCCGAGCGATTGCAGAGGCTTTGGCCCCGTTAATGGGGATGGAATATGTCGAATTAATCACTCGAAGATTCCCTGATGGAGAGGGTTATGTTCGAGTACCATCCAAATCCATAGAATCGGTCCGTAGCGAGCCTGTTGTATTAGTATCAAACACCTATCCAGATTCAGGTGTGCTCGAAACTATTCTACTATTGGAGGCTATTGCTTCAGTAAGAGCAGGAGACCTTTCAAATTACAAGAATGAGGAGCCACAAAGTCTGCCTGATGTCGGCCCTGGCATCTTTTTGGCGATACCATACTTTGGATACTCTCGTCAAGACAAGAGATTCTCACCTGGCGAGGCTGTAAGTGCGAGGGTAATTGGAGAGATGTTAGCACGCTGTTGTGATGGAATCGCTATTCTCGACCTTCATGCGCCCGCAATCCTCGAGGATTTATCCGTCCCTGTTGAATTTGTTAGCGCAATGCCAGAGATTGCGGCTAGATTATCAAAAGAAGTCGATCCTGATTTCATCTTGAGCCCTGACAAAGGAGCGATTGATCGGGCAACCGAAGTAGCGACAATTGGAGGATGGGATTTCAGTTATCTAGAGAAGACTAGGATCGATGCCCATACAATTGAACACACACCCAAAGATCTCGATGTAAACGGGAAGATTGTTGCGATTGTCGACGATATGATCAGTACTGGCGGTACAATTTGTAGAGCTAGTGATGCCCTTCACAGACAAGGGGCTACAGAGGTTCATGCCGCCTGTACCCATGGTTTGTTCACTGCAGGTGCGATTTCTCGTCTATCCAATCACGTAGATGGAGTTCACAGCACAGACTCTCTTCCCAACCCAAGGGCTGTAGTAAGTTCAGCTCCTGCTCTCGCTCGTGGTCTGAAGAACCTTATGGGATAATCATGGATGTATTTGAAGGTAGAATTTCTTCTTCCGGTTTCGCCAGTGGCGACAGAATTGTGATTGGAGATTGGAAGAAATCACCCCTTGGTGCCTTCACTAATGTAATGTGGGCCAAACCGGATGGTACCCGAGTATTACTTTCTCCAAGTCAGAAACACGCGGACTATGTCTCGGCTTTGTACAATTTTGAAGAAGTTCATATCGCTCCAATAGAAGTAATAAGGCAATCAAAAAGTATCGAAATTAAAGCACCACCACTGGATATCAAATTACGCTGGGGGATAGAATTTGGATTACCAATCCCTAGACCAAGATGGTTCATCTCAACGGTAGAACAATGGTTTGCCAAGGCATTC
>DAPQ01000047.1 GCA_002502175.1 Euryarchaeota archaeon UBA19
GTAGAGGAGCAGGTTCCATCACCTAATTGCCCATGCGTGTTGACACCCCAACATTGCATTGAGCCGTTGTCGGTTACTGCGCATGTATGGGAGCCAATGCCATCCAGCATGATGGCGCTAATATTAGTCCCTAGATCGATGATATGGACGTTCCCTGTAACAGCTCCATTGTCGGAGAATACTGTATACTTGTTACCCCAACAACCAACCGAGCCATTTTCGAAAATTACGCAAGATGATAATCCCGAAGTAACTAACGAAACAGCCCTCAAACCAGTAGAATGGTCGACGGATACAGGAATTAGTGAATTGTTGGTTGTGCCGTCTCCGAGTTGCCCTCTAACATTGTAGCCCCAGCACATTACATCACCGAGGTGGGTTATGGCACATGTGTGGTGCTCTCCGGCTGAGACCGCAACAGCGTAAACACCACTTCCTAGGTCGATATTCACAGGAGATACTCGATTATCGGTTGAGTTATCTCCAATCTGACCGAAGTGATTTCGCCCCCAACACCAAAGACTGGCATCGACTAAAATTGCACATGTGTGATCTTTACCCTCATCGACCACCACAGGTTCATGGCTCAGAGTAACATAGCCAGAAGTCGAAACCGAATTTCCTAGTCCGAGTTGACCGTAGTTGTTTGAACCGGAACAATACATTGAGTAATTGGATAGAATTGAACATCTTCCCGAAGTAGAAATTAATGAGTTTTCACTGTAAACCGGATTACCCTGAGACCATTCAACAGTAGTGCCGTTTGCGAGCACAACCAATGGACCATTCACACCAATGTCCAAAACGGAATGAGAGAATACCGTTCCAGCTTCGCTACCTTGAATATTCAAAGTTGGACCACTAGAGTGAGTGAAGAAATTCTCGCTCTGATTGGCTAGGGAGGGTTGTGATTCCTCACCGCCAGATAAGTACCCTAACATTGGAACTCCAAGGAATAAAACACAGATTCCAAAAGCAACGATTCTCTTCGTTTCCTCGTTCAACATGCTTCTTGGCGTGATTGCTGAGATTATCACTATTCCCTATGCCTGAACGGGTTGCATCATGCCTTTAGGACCTTCAGAGCCAGTCCGTAGGACTGGACGCCTGCATCCTGAAGAGCCGTTTTTACGTCAGAGTATGGATTCTCTGAAGATTTCCTAGACGCCTTGGCTCTGTTGGACACGATGCGCCAAGCAGCCTTACTCCCTATTCCGGGTATTGCCTCAAGTTGAGATTGGCTTGCGGAGTTGATGGATAGGTTTGTTTCAACTCCGCTGATACTTCGCATCCCATGGCCTGTCACTATGATGTCTGATTCGGTTTCAAGTGGGATCTGATATCGTGTTCCCACCAATATGGGATAAGCACCAATTTGCCTTCCAAATGTTATCCCTGCTCGGCCATAAATTGAGACATCTCTGTGCATCTTATCCAACACCTGTTCAGGCCTTCTAATTCGATCTTCATGTGCCTCCCACCAAATTCCTTTCAGTTCGCTGCCGATTGGAAACATCTCCTCTAGTAGTGGTTTGTCTATCTCATCTCTTACGCTGCGTTTGAATGACTGAAATGTATCCTCGGGGATTTCTTGGAATCCTTGCCCTTCTACCTGTCTGATATTTATCCGCCGCAGCCACAATCCTTCCGACCGAAGTGAATCCAACAGGTCGCGATTCATTCTGTATGATTCAGTTGATTCACCGTTCAATCCCGCAATGAAATTTAGACCAGGAAGCAGTTTTGGCAAACCTCTTTCTCCCCTCTCTCGGCCAAATTGATTGATGTGTCGTATAGCAATTTTGAGTTGTTCTGAATCACAATTCAGCCAATTTGTTTCGTGCACTTTAGGGTCCGCTGATTCAAGTCCAAAGGAAAGTACTGCACCATCCGAGAGGGTCGAAATTAATGATTTAGTAATCTCTGTTGCGGGTTCCAAATTTTCAGCGACAATAGAGGGATTTGCATTGTCAACATGGAGTATTTCTAACCTCTCATCTTGCCGTAAACCATGTAGAACTTTAGCAATTGGTTCTGGATTAGGAATGGGGTATTCTAGTTCTACCACACCTTCTGCCTTGTAGGTGTAAATGTCTGTAGCGCCACCTATACGAACATGACGAACGCCATTATCCAAAGCGGTTGTAATTTCGGCGATGACATCCTCCTCATCCCTCCAAATCGGAACTCCTTTCTTCGGTTCAATACAAAACTTGCAACCTCGTTTGTAACGAACGCAGCCTTGATACAATTCTACTTCGTAAGTCAACGGCCCAGAACGACCATCTTCAGTGAAAAGGTCGGGATGATTTGTGACACATTTTCCAGACGCACCTTTCTTCGCCCAATCGTCCCACTGTTCGGCAGTTCTGCGTTTGTGTGACCAACCTCCGGTCGACAGATAGTAATCCAATGTAGCGTCTGTATCTTGAACTGCGCAGAATAAATTTGTCCGCAGCGGCATCCATCCATCGTAGCGCCAATGACGTATAGCCCAGCCACCTGCAAGCACAGGTTGTTCACTCGGAAATACCGCAAGAAAATCATCCAATTCTCTTCGTGATATAGGAGTCCCTCGAACATACTTCCCCGGGACTACTGCTCCGGCCAGGACAACAGCGCCATCCAGTTCCGAAAGTTCTCGCTGAAGTTCTTGTCTTTCCGATGAATTAGTGAGTTTTTGTTTGTGGAAAAGTCTCCACTCGTCAATAGTCATGTAGGTGTATGGTATTGACTTAGATTCTAGAACGCCACAGATATATCGAATATGAAAACCAAGATAGTTTGGCACACCAAATGCAGCTGGTTCATCCTCATATCCATCGAGGACTAACCAGCCTTCCATTCAATCCCTCAACCTGTCGGACTACTATTCCGTCTTCACGACTTCGCTAAGAGAGAGTGAGTGAAGCGATTAATTTGCATCAGCGACGGTTGCGGCGGCCTCGGCCACGAGACCCTCTGCCTCCGCGATCTCCGCCATCATTGGATTCCTGTACACTGATTTTTCTGCCGTGTATTTCACTTCCATCCAATTCCTTAATCGCCTTTTCACCGGCTTTGCGGCTAGCAAACTTGACGAAAGCAAATCCGCGTGATTTACCAGTATCTCGATCTTTGGCAATACTACACTCTGTAATCTCTCCATGTGCTGAGAAGAGATTTCTCAATTCATCCTCGCTAGCATCAAAGGATAGGCGGGCGATGAAGAGTTTGATGCCTGCTAGTTCGGCAGCTTCCGAACGTGCTTTGGTCAATACTTCACGCTCAGCAGCGAGTTCTTCCTTTGTGGCCTTGCCTTCTTTGACCTTATCCATGCAGTCTTTACAACGGATTGGTTTTCCAGCAGTCGGCTCGAATGGGACGGTTGTATCGGTTCCACAAAGTGTACACTTACACTCGTGCTGTACTCTCTGTCTTCCAGCCCCACCACCGCCTTTTCCTGTGATGGCAGAGCGCATTCGCATTGCGGCTTGAGGTGCTTGATGGCTTGGACCACGACGATGGTCGGCCATTGGCGAAAGATAGGGTCTAGCCCCTTCGTGACCGAGATTACCTTCAGCTTCAGCAGACCATCTTTCTCCTGCCCTGTTCAAGTCCTGTATATCTTCACCGAGAGTATGGCCATGGCCAAATCCATTCGATAGGGCCCGATAACCTGAATAATCACATCGATTACAATCTACATTGAAGTCTTGCTTGTCATCAGAAGTTACCAATTCATTTCCGCATACAGGACAAATTGCCCATAGCACACCCAACTCAGGAGAACCTCGTGTACTCGCCTTGAGATTTGGTTCGAGTTGAGTGATTCGGGCACGTATCAAATCCCGTGATCTCATAGCGTCGCCTGGTGAAGGAAGAAATCTGTCGACGATTTCAGTGACGAAAATGTCGGCAAACAAATTCTCGGCAGAAAGATCACGATGCCCGCCATCCTTTTCGATGTGAAGAATACGAATCATTGCAACCTTTGGCATAAGTTTGGTAACTTCTGCAATTACGTCATCGCCTATCTGTGGAGAATTTGTCTCTGGACGGTTAGCGTCCACTGAGATTGTATCGCCATCGGAAATAATTCTGCCACTGACTAGGGCTATTGCGCCAGATTCAGTCTCAGAGAGGCCCGAACCTAGGCTAGCACCAGCCGGCACTTCGACCTGGTTGCCCGGCGTGACAAAGTCACCAGTACTAGCACTCATCGAGGGCGGCCACCGGCCTGCCCCCTATGAACGGTCCGGCCGTGCAAAGCACGGCAAAATCGAGAAATTAGGAGTGCCCCGGTGGCAATAGACGCCAGAATCCAGCTCTAGTCTTCCCTTGACGGCTGGAGTGATGAGAATAGGCAGCGGGTAATGCGAAATCTGTTTCCCAGTATTTCTCGGCATTCCATCCAACCGATTCAAATATCGCTTCAATATGCGTTGCTTCAGCGCTATGCATCAGATGTGAAATAGCATTTGAACGAATTATTGCTTCTAGAAAAGGTCGATCTGATTTTACTTTTTGAGTACCCCAGGGAGGATTGGAAATAATCAAGTCTGCACCACTCACATCAAGAGAACCATCGACTGATTTACAGATTATTTCTACTGAATCCGAAACACCTGCTTGCTCAATCGACTGAAATGCCACTGAGCAGGCTTCTTCGTCTGCCTCTACCAAAACTACCTGAGACACACCCATCAGTGCTGCCCCCACGCCTAAAATTCCGTTTCCCGCACCTAAATCAACAATGGATGAATCCTCAGATAGGTCTCCGAATGCAATAATTTGTGCTAGCCAAGAGGCAGCAATATCACCCGAGGTAGAATATTGTTCCAATTCTACATTCCCACAGGGATGTGGAGGTAGAGAGGAAAGCAGCATTGCAAGTTGGCGCTGACGCACGGCTTGGGAAGGTAGTCACTCTATTGGGATGTGCGGTCAAACCTCTTGTGCAAGTATAGTGTTGTTATCATGCAGAAGTCCGTCGGCGAGTAATTGTTCTACAAGTAAAACAGAATATCCAGCGGCGCCGCGTATCGTATTGTCGGCCATCAAAGAAAATCTTAGGCTTGAGCCTTCTATTTCCACCTCACCTACTGCCACTGCCATAGCCGCTTTGAGGTCATGAGCAGGGTGTTCTATTTCCTCAAAGCCGACCCAGCGATGGTCGTCATCAAGTTCTCCATCAACGAATATGATTGGTCTCTTAGCAGCTGAAGGAAGGTTAAGTTCTTGGCTTCTAGAATATGATTCTCGCCAAGCACGAATAACTTGATGGGCGCTAACCTGTTCCTCAAATTCAACTTCGATTCGTGCGTAATGACCGTGGTCACGCATTACCCTTTCACAAGAGGCTTCAATATCGAATTCGCTAGACATTATCTTTGTTAATTCGGTTACTATTGATTCCGCCTCTCCGGGTATATCAGAGGAGATATTATGACCTGCTCGACCTTCAGCTAGAAGCATCCTTCCTCCTCCGGAAAGGGCCTGCTGAGTGGCTATTCTAACCGATTTAATGCCAGCAATTTGTATCAATGGTGAAAGGGTAATCGCAATAGGTAAAACCATACAATTGGAACACGCAATTAGACGGCCATCAGAACTTGCTGATTGTTTCTGTAGAAGACTTAGATGGTGGATATTGACTTCGGGAACGATAAGTGGAACATCGGATTGTAAGCGGTGTATTTGGGCATGAGAGATTACTAGGAAACCTGCCGCCGCTAAATTTCTCTCCACCCTATCGGCTGGTTCATCGGGAAGTGCTGAGAAAATAATCCTAACACCTAAACTTTGAAACTCCTCGATCAATGAAGGAAGATTGTCCAATCCTGCAATTATCAAATCAGAAGGAGGCGGCCGTTCTTCATCTAAACTCCAACGGCATTCGTCATAGGGAGTTCCGGCGGTTTCTGGTGAGCCGACTACTGCTACCGGCTCGAGCCAGGGATGAAACTGAAGGCGCTGGAAAAAACGCTGAGCGACAAGCCCAGTAGCGCCGAGAATGGCGCATCTGACCCTTCCATAGGCGTCCATTGTTTCGACTCATCATTACACCCTTCCTAAAGAGTACTGTTCGGAGTTCTAGTTACAATTCGACAAATTTGGTTCTGAATAGGTTAAATACCCTCGATTTCTATATCTTGGTATGTTCAATGAAATCGTGTATATCGTCGGCGGCCTTCTTGCAGGTGGCGCCATCGGTTGGTTACTAGCCAAACAGAAAACAAATCAAGAATTGAGTCAAGCAAAATCGGAACTAAGTCGTGCAAATGCTTTGAATGAGGCAAACGAAAGTGGAGACGAAAAGACCCGAGAACTTCTGAATGAAGAAAGAAAGAGAGTAAATGAATTGCTTGAATCGAGGTTCGAAAATATAGCAACCGAAGTAAATCAGCGCAACACTGAGGCATTTTTACAACTTGCAGAACAGAAATTTAACTCGGATCAAAAAGAAGCTGAAAAGTCCCTTGACGCAAGGAAAATGGAGGTTGAAAATTTAATCAAACCTCTGCGTGAAGAGATGACAAAATTATCTCAAGCAAATTCGGAAATGGAAAAGGAGAGAGTTGGCGCTTATGAAGCAATCAAGCGTCAATTGAAAGAGTTAGGGCAGAAGACGGACTCTCTTGGAGATAGAACCACTGCCCTTTCGACCGCATTAACCACCTCTGGACAAGCAAGGGGCAATTGGGGGGAAATGAAACTTAGAAGGCTGTTCGAAATGGCGGGTATGTCCGAACAAGTTGATTTCTTCGAACAAGAAACTGTAGAGGGTGGTGGTCGTCCAGATTACATTGTCCGACTACCTCAGGAGGGAGTAATCCCAATCGATTCAAAGGCGACTGGTTCTCATTTTCTACAAGCGGTGGAGTTGGACCCAGGGCCAGAACAGGATGCACATCTGAAAGAACATGCCAAAGCCATGAAGAGTCGAATCAAGGATCTCGGCGCAAAAGCGTATCAAGAGTCTATAGAAGGCGACTTTGACCATGTTGTGATGTTCATACCTAGTGAAGCGATGGCTGCCGCCGCCTTCACCACCGATCCTGAATTGCTGGATTATGCCATGACGAAATCTGTATTGATCGCTACCCCTGTTACTATGTTGGGATTATTGAGAACCGTCGCTCTATATTGGCAACAACATGCTCTAGCAGAGGGTGCAAGAGAGATTTACGATGTGTCAAGGGAGATGTACAAGCGCACTACCACACTAATCGAACACATGCTGAAAGTTGGTACACATCTAGATAAGGCAGGTAAGTCATATAATGAAGCAATGCGATCTTACGAAAGCCGTGTCTTACCCCAAGGACGTAGACTAGACGAATTGAAGGTCTCAGAAACATTGCAAAGTGGCCTGCCCGAAGCCACTGAAGTAGGCACTAGACCAGATAGGTTAGCAGAGGAGAAGTGATGACCTTACTCCTTCTCGCAAGACCATGATTGATTGGGATTCCCACGAGTTCCATCCTGTGGTTGATATGCCCGAAGATTACACAATTCTTGACTTGTCAGGGGGGACTTGGACTCCTCCAAAGACCAAATATAGTGTTGGAAAGTACGATGAATTGAGACCCGGATTATACTCAACTGAACTCTTTTCGGGAGAGCGCTTTCTACACATAGGAATAGACATTGGTGCACCGGTTGGAACTGCTTGTATGGCATTCGCCGAGGGCGAAATTTCTCACTTTGGATACAATACGGCCGATGGCGACTATGGTCACGTTGTAATCACCAAACATATTCTAGATGGCGTTCCAATCTGGGCACTTTACGGCCATCTTGATTCGGCTTCGATAGAAGGGAAATCGGTCGGTCAGAAGGTGAATGCTGGTGAAGTAATATGTTGGATGGGTGCCCACCATGAAAATGGTGGTTGGGAGCCTCACCTACATTTTCAATTATCATATCAAGAACCGGAAACTCACGATATGCCGGGAGTTGTAGCGCCTAGTGACCGAGATGAGGCTCTGCAAATCTATCCCGATCCAAGATTGGTTTTGGGAGCTCTCTACTAAACTGTTGAAAGATATGTCTTGAGGCCATCAATCGCAGTCATCTCGGATGGGTCAATACCATTCATGACAGCCAATGCGATACTCACCCAATCAGTTATGTGCGCAGCGATTAGAAGGCTCTCAAGGAGGCTTTCTCCTTCACAATCTAGCAACCAAGAATCGCCTGGTTGAAGGTTCTCCATCATCCAGTTCATCCGCGCGCGCACGCGTGAATGTGTGTGCGGGCTTGAGAGGTATAGCAATGCTTGAGATGATGAGTTTCTATTCCAAGCCACTATCTCATTGTGATTCATTTCTGGTAATTGGACGGGACGGGAAAATCTCTCAGAGTTCTCGTTTAATTGATTTGTAAATCGAACACCAACCGGTGCCATTTCACTAGCTGAAACTATGGCGATATCTCGTTCAGACATTCCCTTCGCCATTGCGGCAACTCTACCATCACCGCCGACTATATCTGCCGAATTCGAACCAGAGCGTAATCGATCTAACATCTGGGTGATTTCTTCCTCTGATGGCCGTGGAATAATCCCTAATGCCCAGCAGATAGATAGTTGACTTCCGAATATATGCCCAAATGCAGAGCGTGGCATTTGCCCAGAAGGAACTGAAATACATAGTGCCTCATCACTTTGCGAAAGCAAATCTTCCAATTCTCCCCCCGAACAGATTCCTACTACAACACCTCCATCTTCGAGTGCTTGGCGAACGCCATCTAGAGTCTCTTCAGTATTACCTGAATATGAGGTAGCCAAGACTAGCCAATCGGGACCCCACCATGACGGTAAACCGTAATTATTCCAAACCACAAATGGAAGACCACCTGCATCATCCGCTAGGGCTGAAAGGAACATCCCTCCTGCACCAGAGCCGCCCATTCCTAGGCAGACTACTCCACTCCAATCCATGTCTGCTTCTATTTCTATATCTGCAGACATTGCAGCCTCTAGGTCATCGACAAATTTTCTGGTAAATCCAACCATGTCAGATTTGTCGTGTTTTTCGAGAAGTGATTCAAAATCTGGCTCAGACATTTTCACTCCTCTCCCGTGTGTCCTGGCAGTGCCATCCATAAGTCGTCTATGAAAGCGATGCGTAAGTTTGGTACAGAACCATCATCATCGTAGGGAAGAGCCACAGTTACCACACGGTAATCTGTAGGATCCATTACCTCTGCGCCAGAACTATCCCGATTCAGTACATCAACTACAATTTGATCGGTAAACCTACTCACAACACTGGCCTTTTCCATATCTCTCCAAGTCGCTCCAGTTCTCTCATTTCGGTCCAATCTCCGAAGGGTTGGACCATCCTTCTGCCAAGCAGACACAAGCCAGTGTTCTTTCTTCAGGCGAATAACATCACCAAGGCCATATGCTGGTTTGCGATAAGACAGCGTTAGCCTAGTGACTTCCGCCCCTTCCCTCATACCTACTAGTGTCGATGTTTCTTTTGTTGTTCCACCAAATCTTCGAACCAATCTTCTAGCCCAAGTTCTTGCCAGAGCCTTGGAACCAAGTTGTAAGTCCCAACCTCCAGTCACAGGACCTTCTTTGGTGATGAAAAACATCGGGTCTGATTCTAATTCATTGAGCAATTCATCTAGAGTTGCTCTTAGGTCCTTCAACTCATCCTCAGATAATCGGCGCCCTGCACTCCTAAGTTGCATGGTCGCCTCAAAATATGCCCCTGCTTTTCGGGTGCAAGCAGGACAAACAGCATTACTAGTCTGCAATAGTACCTCATGCTGGTCCGAGAATTGGTAGCCTTCCAATTGTCCTTCGACGTTTACATGGAGGCGAGCTGTTCTCTCATCAATTGGCTGATAGGCCATATCTACAGCGACATTACTTGCTCCATCTGTAACACCGAGGTTTTCTCTAAGTCTCAGCTCTCCCAATTCCTCGTCTTCAATGGTGACCCAGCGCTTCTCTACTTCGTGCATTCCGCACTTTGCACAGCGGTGTTGTTGGATGCGCTCAGGCACTTCTGAAAATACAGTTCTAGCTCTCAAACAATCCTCGCAAAGGCGCTCGGATGTGAGTGGAGGGGGTGATCCACATGCGATGCAAAACGCTGCGCCATCCATACTGCTCCCCCGCCAACCGGCAAGCCCGCCCCGTTTGAAAGGTTGGTGAGCCGGTCGAAGGCTAATTCGGCCCCCCTTGGGGCCGAAATTAGAAGAAATTAGTATTATTCTTCCTCAGCAGCCTTTGGTTGTTCATCGGAAAGAGATTCTAATTCTGCCTCTAGAGAAGAAATTGATGAAAATAAATCTCGGCTGAACCAAACTACTAGTCCCAGCATGATTGCATAGGCTATGTAGGCTTCAGCGATACCAGTCAAGATATCGCCTCCTGATCTAGCTCATTCTTTCTATCAGAAACTTCAGCAGCAAGACGATATCGCTTGTTGGAAAGCAATAGTAAACCCGTAAATAAAATACACATCAGTCCAAAACTGATCAACATGAATGAGCGTACATCTGGACTCATCCCTATTGTTTCAGTTGACTCGATAACTAAAACCTCAGGATGAGTTGTTTCCCACCAGGTGGTTGCACCCGCAGTAATCGGAACCAGAGCGAACCCGAATAATCCGACCGCAGATAGAGTATCTCGGGTTTGTTGTGTGTCGGGTTGTGATTGACGAGAATAGAGTAGGAATAGGGCAACCGCAGTGAGTAAGGCGAAGGAATTGAGCCTAATATCACCCCAATCCCAAGGCCGACCCCATTCTGCAGATGCCCAAATTGGACCGGAAGTAATTACTCCTAATCCAAAAATTACACCGAGATCGGACCCACTCTGGAAATAAACCCAAGCGTCTTCACTACGCTTGAGGTACCACATCAATGAGCCATAAAATAGGACGCTAAAGGATAAAAATGAACACCAAGCAAATGGGACATGGAGATAAAGGATTCTGTAGGCTTCCGGAGCCCCCCAACAGCCGCCTCCAGTGCATGGTTTCAACCCGGGAGCATACTCCAAACCAAGAATTGTAACAAATACGATACCTGCAAGTCCAAGATATGTCAGATAATAGCCAGAATCACGAAAAACCATTTTCTCACCATTCAATCCTCAGGGATGATGACTGCCATTGCCCACAATAAAACCACTGTCAACCATGCTATCGCGAGGTCTCCGACTGGTTCACCGAGCGCTAATTCAAAACTCATTCCATTACTCATTATCGAAGTTAGAGCGCTAGTCATTTGTAGGAACGGCCAGATTAACACTAGTTGTAGTAAAATTCCTGCTACGGCGCCGGATCTCGTAAGATCAGATACCATCAGATGCAAAGCTGAGGCGGCCACACTCAAATCAATGATAACGAATGCGAATAACCACAGCCACAACATAACATCAGAATTCATTGCTTCCAATGCTGTATCGTCGGCAATAACAAACCATGAGACGTAAATTATTGGCAGTGGCAGAATCAATGAGACACCCATTATGGAAAACCAACCTCTTGAGCCGGCACCGGACATAGCCCTCCACCAATCACCCGCCCTTTCCTCAGAGAGACGTTTGATTATGGCAGGAGTTACGATTGCTGTGATGAAGGCAGGAGTTAGAGTTAGAGCGGCTAACAAATCATAATTTTCACTGCTCCTAGCGATATCTGTAGACAGTGTAAATGCTAGCAATAAGGCGACCAAGGCAGGGACTCCGCGTCCAATGGTGTCGATTGGATTGCGTCTTTCAAGCCTACAAGCCCAAGCAACTAATTCCATGTGTGAATCAGCGGAGCAGGGTTCTGGAAGATTTGCAATTTCTAATTTTGATTGCTGGACTGTGCTTGTTAATTCCGAGGTTTCACTAATCGTGACAATTCTGTCGCAAGCGGTAATGACTTCGGGGTCGTGAGTCGCAACTAGAATTCCATGACCCCTCTCTCCTAGGGCCCTTAACCACCCTAACAATAATCCTCTAGATGATCGATCAAGACCCTCTGAAGGTTCATCAAGAAGCACGACTGATGGCTCAGGATTTAGTGCGACTGGAACAAGCGCGGATAGAACCGCAACTCTTCTCCGCAGACCACCAGAGAGTTTGCAAATTCTATCCTCTGCTCGATGTCCGAGGCCCCATTCGGAGAGGATTTGGTGCAATCCTTGCGGATTATCTGCCCGTCCAGCGACTCTGCAAGCACCACGAATCCTTTCGAATACAGTTTCGTCACCAGACATTCCCTCGGTTTGCAAACAAAGTCCGAACCCAGTGATATCTCCTCGCTGACCTTCTGAGTCTCTGACGGTAGTTTCGATGTCCTGGTCATTTCTGAGGACTTGCCCCTTGGACATAGGGTGCAAACCTGCTAAAGATTCCAACAAAGTGGACTTACCTGACCCGTTTACTCCTAGCAAAGCGACGACTTCACCACCGGAGAGTGAAAAGTCAACCCCACGAAGCACCTTACGGCTACCTCTGTCGACAACTAACCCGCGGGCTGAGAGCAAAGTTCGCGCGCTCACGATATCTCCCACTAGCAGCCTGCGTTTGAGTAATTCCATCGAAGTCCCTATGCATATAGAGCCTCTGTCGAGGCTCGAGGGAGAGGACTGGCTACCGCTGACTATGAGTTTGTTTGGTCCGATCTAACGGGGTCTGATTGGGCCGCATTGGGGCTGTTTCTAGTAGTCGCCATAACACCATACATCGTTGCTTGGAAACAAGACACCAGTATTGCCCTAGCCACAGTTTTGTCGTTGTTATTGGTAACTTTCTATCAAATGATTATTGACATGGGTTTCCTTGATTTCACACCTATTGCCTTCCTTTCAATAATCCCAAAGATTGCAGGTCATCCCGACCAAATTCATCGCTTCATCACCTCTGCTTGGCTTCATGCAAATTGGATACATGTTCTGGGAAATATATTGGTGATCGCTCTAGCAGGTGTCCCCCTCGAGCAAAGAATGGGAAAATTACGCTGGATTATGGTGTATTTCCTTGGGTTATTCGGGGGTAATATCGCATGGGTGTTGACGCATCCTGATTCGATAAGCCCCGCACTTGGTGCAAGCGGGGCTGCTTTCGGTATTCTTGGTGCTTACATGGCATGCTGGCCAAATGATAGAATTGAATTCCCTCTGCTCTTCTTCATTCGAGCCTGGCCTGTTTGGGGAATCGTAGCATTCAGACTAGGTATTGAAGTCTGGAATATGTATCAAATCGAAGCGGGTCAATCGGTAACAAATGTAGCTCACATGGCCCATCTTGGAGGCTTCATGCTCGCCTGGGTTTTAGCAAGGCCAATCGCAAGGGGTGCTCCTTCCGAGTTGGATGATTCTAGCGATATTTCCATTGCTGGTTCTGCCGCCTCCAAGGCGGCAAGAGATGCGGCCACTGCGAAGATGGGGAGTCTCGAATCAGATCCTTGGTCAGAGGCAGGAGATGGTTTGAAAGAAGAGGCTGCTAGAATACTCAAGAGACTAAGGGAAGAAGGTGATGAACTTGAAACCCGAAGAGCCTGGTTAGAGGAGCTTGCAGAACAGGTACTTTGTCCTGTTTGTAGTGGAGAGGTCCATGCTGTAATTTCTGGACAGAATTGTACCCTAAAATGCGCCCATTCCAAAAACCACATCAAGTGGCCATGAAGACGCCTTGATGGGTCTTGTACGGGTTCGGCTTATACCCCGAACTTTGCTGGCTCTGCTTGCAGAGCCATGTCTGGAAGACGCCTAAACCTCACTCCGATGGTACTAGTTGCCATGATTCTAGTCATGGATATGGGAGTGGGGGTGTCTGCATCCACTACTACTCAAACTGAAGATTTGACACCTAAGGAAAGGCCGGAAAATTGGCCACCTGCACTAATGTGTGGAGAGGTCATTTGCGACCCGATAGACCGTTCCGTTCGAAGTCCACCATTCGATGCAGGATTCCCTGTTGAGGACGAGGGATGGTGGTTCAGCTATTGGTATGATTTAGATTCTGATGGTATGGATGATCGATTGCAAAGAATCATTGCAGGCCAACGTGAATCCGTCTCATCTACAGCGATAATCGGCCTAGATGGTAGACCTACGGTTGCAATTGTTGTCGATTATGCTTGGCACCCTGGCCCTAGTGACACAGCTGCTCTAAGAGAAGTTCTCGAATCTCATGGTTGGGAGCAAGAGGGGTCCTGGTTCTTCGAAATGGATATTCTAGATAGCATAGTTCTCGACCACGTACCGGTTAGTGCTCTAATTGAGATTTGGCAACTAGATGGAGTTGTTATGGTTGAACAACAGAACCTAATAGCCCCATATCTGGACACTGCTACTCGAGGTTCGAAAGTTAGGGATTCTGAACGATATGACGAAACTATGAGAGATTTCGGTTATGATGGTTCAGGGATTGTTATTGCCATTCTAGATACAGGGGTCGATAACGAACACTTCTCTTTAGACGATTTCTCGGATGATAACGATGACAATGAGAATGACCCTGATGACCTATCAGATCCAAAGTGGATTGCTGGTTGTGATGCCACTTCATTGAATCAAAATGACTGCAATAACGAAGGCACATATGACCCCGATGATGGAAATGGACATGGAACACATGTAGCAGGAATTGCACTCGGAACGGGAGACTCAAGACGAATCAATCAGGGTTATGCTCCGGGTGCATATCTTGTAGACGTTAAGGTGATGACCGACACTGGTGGAACCGCTGGTGGTAGCGAAGATTCTGCACCTACATTGAAGGGAATTAATTGGGTTGTATCAAATGTCGATACCGACTGGGGGAATAACGACTCCAGCAAAGGAATCCAAGTCATGTCAATGTCATTCGGTGGAGTAGACGACCCTAACGGTGACGACCCAGGTGACAATGGCACTTCGGCCGGTGCTCGAGCAGTGAATCAAGCGGCTGAGGCTGGTATAGTTCCGGTCGCAGCGATTGGTAATGATGGAAGAAGAAGAGTCACCTCTGTTGGAGCCGCAGATCAAGCAATTACAGTTGGATCCATTGATGATAAAGACACCATCGATAGAGGCGATGACTCAATCGCTTCATACTCTAACTCTGGCCCAAGAGAAGATGATGGAGATGATGACAGAGAAGAGGAACTCAAACCAGACGTTGTAGCGCCCGGAAGCGATATTATGTCTGCAGCGCATGCTGCTTCATCTAGTCAATTGCCAGGCACACCAAAACCACTTGCTGAAGATAGTTACACGGAACAGAGCGGGACGAGTATGGCTTGTCCCGCGGTTGCAGGTTTAGTAGCGGTTATTTTACAAATTAGTGAAGAAGAAGGACTCGACCTTGATCCTGCTGAAGTAAAGGAATTATTGAGAGAAAATTCCGAACCTAAAGGCGAGGCGTCCGAGCCAGATATTTCCGATACGTGGAATGAAAAATATGGGTTCGGAATCATTGATGGGAATCTGATTCTATCCGCTCTTTTGGGAGAAGGGGGAGGCGATCCAGGAGGCGGGAATACAACAGAACCACCTCCTCCCGGAGAGGGCGATTGGTTAGTCTATGAAAGGCCGATTGAAGATTCTTGGTTGGTAGAAGGTGAGACATACTCAGTTAGAGGCCACATCGATGAAGATGCGGAGACAAATGGAACTATAGAAGAAGTACAAGTCAAAATTACTTACACCCACAAACCGGAAGGATCTCCGACTCAAGAAGAAATCCTTGTCGATTGGCATACAGCTCAAGGCACAGTAAATTGGACTACAGATTTCACCATTCCTGACTTTGAAGAGGATGAAATAAATGCCTTACAAATCAAAATCTCAGTACAGGCTCGTAATGAATGGGATCAATGGAGCAATAAACAAAGACAAAATCACGATATTGGCCGTGTAGGACTAACACTGGATAGCCCAAGTGGACAAAATGCAGTCGAAGGTAATGTCCAATTTGAAGGCGAATATGAAACCGTCAACGGTGGCACCCTACAGTGGCGAATAGGAAAGGAAGATTGGGTAGACGAACGAACCTACGCTGGCTCGGGCGGAACAACAGATATGTTCAATTTTATTTGGGATTCCACCCAACATCCTGATGGAGTACATCGCATATCATTACGATTTGTTAGTGGCACAAGCGTTCGGTCTGAGGAAGTCAGAGTCACTCTGGAAATTGATAACCAACCCCCTGCTCCTGACCTGATGTTCAGAAGTGGAATAACTGTATCAGAATGGGGCATACCACTATCCGAGACCTATGTCAACTCCTTCGTCGATGTAAGCGCTGAAATTCGTAATGATGGAGACCAATCGGCTACCAATGTAGTTGTTTACTTACTCGAGGAGGGTACAAGAAAATATGAGTTAACAATACCCACAATCGACTCAGGCGATATTGTTGATGTCACCCTATACTGGAATCCTCTAACTGTTGGTCAACGTGAGATTAGTATCGCCTTAGACCCAGGGGATGCAATACTCGAAATTGATGAGACAAATAATGACCAGAGCCTTGAATTCGATGTGATTCAAAGGCCAGAAGGCGTGGATTTGGCATTTTCAAACGGGGCCTTCACCACCACTCCTACAATTCCAAGGCCCGGAGAGCAATTCAAAATTAACGCCCGTGTAAATAACCTAGGTTCATCGGCAGCTGAAGAAGTTGAGGCTCAACTCCACCTTTACACTGAACGAGGATGGGAGTTGACCTCCTCAACTACAATCCCTAGGATAGAGGGTGGTTCTGATTGGAGTATTTCCTTCGCTCAAACTAACGAAGAAAGTGGCGCATTCAAATTCCGAATTAGCCTTAGTGGCCCTGTACTATCCGATATCGATTGGTCAAATAATCAAGCAGAATGGAGTGTACTAATCGAGAAGAGTACCGTCTCAGGGGGGAGAGCATTGGACTTCCAGACAGGAGAGACTCCCGTGGATGTAATCGACCTAGATGGAGAAGGAATTGTCGTAACTTCGAAAGATGGCGGACTAGCTCTTTACAGGCTCAACTCCAACAAAGGAATGACTGCCTGCTCAAATTTGTTGGAAGAAAAATGGTCTGGTGATTTTGTCGCTTCACCTACCTCCGATGGTATCGCACACATAGTATGGACTCGTCGCTTCCTAGATACTAGTGGCTATCTGAAGCAGACGGTTTCATACTCTACAATAGACTCAGCGTGTGAGATGCGACCAATTCAAGACTTGATGGACCCGATTCTATTATCCGATGGAAAATATTGGGGAGTTGATATCGATGTCGATGGAACAAAATTATTGGTCGCGGGATACCATCGTGACTTGCTGACCGGCGGAACTTATCAGGATCTAACTAGTATCTTCATCTTGGAAGCTGACGCTCCCACATCTTCTAACGATTGGAGACTAACACCGAATGCAATTTCGGACATTGATGTAGTAGCTGGATACACAGACCCCGTACAAATCGAGTATGGCGAGGAGGATGGTCATATCCTATACCAGTCAATGCGCAATGATACTACAGGAAATGACCGACTAGGTCTTTGGTATGCGCACGGAGACATAAAGCAATCATCTTGGACATACAAGAAGGCGGTCGGAGACCATGCATCTTTGCCCCAGATGACGGTTCACACAATAGATGATGAAGATAGGTTAGCTGTTGCTTGGAAAGAGGGTTCGGGAGTGGATAGTGAACTCATTACTCGAATCGTTGACGATACCTTCAGCACCATAGACAATTCATCTATGCAAATATCTGCTAGAGGCTTATCTCAAATCGTCTTCACAGAAACCTCTCGAGGTATCCAAGTAATGCACGATATGGTAGGTCCTGGAGGCCCTCAAGTCCACTACGGGATGATTAATTCTGAGAACCCTTGGATGGCAATATCAAATCGAATTTCTGATGGCTGGCTACATTCAGTTAGTCGTTCACCGGACAGTGGTGAGGCAGTAATTATTCACACTTCAACCCAAGGTTGGGTGATAAGGTCAGTAATCGACGACAGTAAACCAAACTCAGGAACAACCGACATTCTAGAAGACCTAAGATTCCAGCTTGGTTTAGATGAAGGAAGTTTCAATATTTTAGTCGGAGGGGTCGCAATTGCGGTTCTGTTACTCTGCACTATTGTGCTGGGAGTAATGTCGACTCGTGCAATACGTTGGATGGGTGGCCGAAGACGGAAAACGGCTCAGGGCGTCGTCATGCTAGAAGATGATGTAGTAGATGTAATCGATGAGGATGACATTCCCGTTGAAACAATAGATACTTCTTCCATCGTTGAAGTTGTTGGAGTGGAAGTTGACAATACATCCCCAAGACGAGATAGACGACAACGACGAGCAACACAACAAGATGTTGCCCCACCCCCTCCGGCTGTACCCGATTTAACACAAACTCCGACAAATGACGGAATAGTTGCTGAGCCATTACCTCCTATGGGAGATGCGCCACCCTTACCGGGACTGCCACCCTTGAACAAGCCAGTGATTTGTCCCGAATGCGGTAGTCGTTTTGATGTCGCATTCGAACTAAAGATGACGCGCTGTCCAATCTGTGCACTACGAATAGATCTATGAGGTCGAATTATGCGCAGATTGCATTTAGCATCTGCTTCTGAAAGGCGCTTGGCTTGGTTGAAAGAAAGACTTCCAAATATCCAACTCAGTGCAGCGGCATTAATGTTCGAAGAACCAAAACCACGTTGGGGTGCTCCGGTAAATGAACAAGTTGAGTTTACTTGTGCAGCCAAGGCAGAAGCAGCCGCTAGAGAAGGTGTTGTAAGCCAAATGGCTGGGAAAGAACTGGCTGATATTGTAATTGTTTCAGATACCATTGTTGCCGACCCTGATGACCCATTAATGCCAATGGGAAAACCTGAGGATGAGCAACATGCAATGGCTATGTTGCTGAGGCTTTCTGGAACTCGACATCGAGTATGGTCCTCAACCGCCCTAGTATACCCTCCAAATGGCCAAGGTGAACATTCTTTACACGGTGGATGGAGTGCAGATATTTGGACAGAATCAGCGGTTGTTGAATTCAGTCAATTATCACAAGAACGACTCATAGAATTAGTTAGTAGTGAGTCGTGGAAAGGAAAGGCGGGAGCATATGATTTGGCAGGTGCTGCCTCTCAAGATACTAGGTTGGTCGAGGGCGAGGAAGTAACAGTACTCGGCTTCGCACAATCTGCTATTTCTAAATTAGAATCGATCTAGGGTTTATCGATTCCGAGATTCCCACCAATCGGGGTCTGTCTCGGCCTTTTCGACCAGTTTTCTGAGAGCATCTAGGGTCTTATCATGAAAATGGTGCTCTATACCCTCTGTGTCAATATGTGCTGTCTCTTCATCTACTCCAAGAACGATTAGAAATCTGACTAGAAGGCTATGTCTTTCTCGCAAATTTGCCGCGGCTTTTCTGCCTTCTTCCGTGAGTAATGCCCCATGATATCGTTTGTACTCTACCAGGCCTTCTTCGTCTAGTCTTTGCAACATCTTGGTTACCGAGGGTCGAGCGACTGCTAATGATTCTGCAATTCGCGCAGGCTTTGCCCTACCTTCAACCAATTCTAATTCATGTAGAACCTCTAGATAATCTTCCACTCTAACCGAGTGGCGTTTGGAACGACGCGCTCCATCTGCCTCGTGAGCAGAACGAAGTGCATCGAGTCTTTCAGCGTCCAATTTCACACCTCAACAAATGAAACTCCACCGTACTTTAGGACAAACTCACGCTGTAAATCATCAAACCATTCTAACATCTTAGAAGAAAAACGCACTGCTACCACTTCATCATCCATCAGTAAATCATCCTGGATGCCTTTCAGAGTACCCGGTGCTGCCCCGCAAGACACACAAGCACCGTCCAAATCGATGACCAAAGATAGAGCATAGGAGCCGGTGTGTATTTTCTCAAGTTCTGATTTTGCTAAAACTAGCGCCCCACCATGGCCATCGAGTGCCGCCCTCACAGGCCCTAGTCTAGACATCAAAGCGGGAATGAGATCAGTGTGTTCGGATTCTACCAATTCGAGAAGAGAAAGGGAGCGGAGTCTGTCCAATTCTGCTGGGTCGTTCGCTTCTAATACCCTCTTTTCCGCTTCCTTTTGCATAATCGCCTCAACTTGTAGGCGATATGCTTCGGCTAGTTCGTCTCCATCTTCCACATCCCGCGGGGTGTGTCACTCCTACTTCTGATTGACCATATTTTGCTTTGATGCAACGACCGTCTATGACGGTCGCATTCAAAAGGGGCGGTTCATGCCAAATATTGAGGCGAAACTATGGCATCCGACAAACCGGTCCTCGAAATCAGTAACTTGCATGCTGGAATCGACGACACTCCAATTCTTCGCGGAATAAATCTCGAGATACCCGCTGGTGAAGTTCACGCCATAATGGGCCGGAATGGAAGTGGTAAGACAACCACTGCGAACATTATCATGGGCCATCCAGACTTCGATGTCACAGATGGGTCAGTAGATCTAGATGGTGAGGACCTGTTGGAAATGGAGCCGTGGGAGAGAGCCAGAGAGGGAGTTTTCCTTTCGTTCCAATATCCACAGGCAGTTCCAGGCCTGCAAGTCGGCAACTTCCTTCGAAAGTCAGTAGCCGCAATCAGAGGTGAAGATGCAGCAAAAGGTGCCGAATTCCGCAAAACGCTGAAGGACGCCATGACTGAACTTGATATTGATCGTTCATTCCTGGGTAGATACGTCAACGATGGATTCAGTGGCGGCGAGAAAAAACGCTTTGAGATCCTACAACTAATGCTACTTCAACCGAAATTGGCAATCTTAGATGAGACTGATTCTGGACTGGATATAGATGGAATTAGAACCGTTGCAAAAGGCATTAATGCGGCAGTTCGTGGAACCGACTCTGGCGCTTTAATAATCACACATTACTCTCGTATTCTAGAGCATGTTCAGCCTGATAAGGTGCATGTCTTAATCAAGGGAAGAATCGTCAAGTCGGGCGGCCCAGAACTAGCTCTTGAATTAGAAGAAAGAGGATATGAGTGGTTGGAAACCGAAGCGGCAAATTCCGCCTAATTATGAAATCAGGGACGTGAGGTGAAATTATGGCAGCAACAGAAGCACGTGAAGCAGTAGGCGAATACAAAGCCGGCTGGCATGACCCTGAGAATGCAACAATCCGTTTTGATTTCGGACTTTCAGAGCAAGTCGTCCGAGACATCTCTGCTCTCAAAAATGAGCCAGAGTGGATGACAGAATTACGAGTTAAAGCATTCCACCACTTCGATAACAGACCCATGCCAACCTGGGGAAATATGTCGATGTTGGAAGAAATTGATTTCGATAAAGTATGTTACTATCTTCGTTCGTCCGATGCCACAGAAAAGGATTGGGAGGATGTACCTGAGGACATCCGAAATACATTCGACAAATTAGGAATCCCAGAAGCAGAACAAAAGTGGCTATCTGGCGTAACCGCTCAATATGAATCAGAAGCGGTTTATCACTCAATTCGAGAGGATTTAGAGCAACAAGGCGTGATTTTCCTAGATATGGATTCTGGACTTAGGGAATATCCTGAACTTGTCAAGAAATGGTTTTGTTCTGTAGTTCCATATCAAGATAACAAATTCAGCGCACTAAATACAGCAGTTTGGTCTGGTGGTTCATTCATTTATGTCCCGAAGGGAGTTCATGTTGAAATGCCGGTACAGGCATACTTCCGAATCAATGCCAAGAACATGGGTCAGTTTGAGAGAACCCTGATTATTGCCGATGAGGGAAGCAGTATCCACTATGTCGAAGGATGCACTGCTCCAACCTACTCCACAGATTCCCTGCATTCTGCTGTCGTCGAATTAATTGCTCTCCCTGGAGCACACATTCGATATAGTACCGTACAGAATTGGAGTACCAATGTCTACAACCTTGTAACAAAGCGTGGAATCGCCCACGAGAATGCCAAGATAGAATGGGTCGATGGAAACATCGGCAGTAAGTTGACCATGAAGTATCCAGCTGTTATCCTCAAAGGAGAAGGAAGTCACGCTGAGGTGATTTCAGTCGCTTACTCCGGTAAAGGCCAGCACCAAGATGCTGGTGCGAAAATACACCATCTTGCGAGTAACACAACCTCAAAGATCCTTTCAAAATCGATTTCAAAAGACGGTGGGAGAGGCTCCTACCGAGGTATGGTATCGGTATCTCCTAAAGCGGAAAATTGCAAGTTGAATGTTGTATGTGACGCCCTAATCCTTGACGATGGATCACGCTCCGACACATACCCCACTATGGAGGTTGCAAACCCAAGCGCTCGCTGTGAACACGAAGCTAGTGTATCCAAGGTAAGTGACGAACAGGTGTTCTATCTAATGAGCAGAGGACACTCAGAGGAAGAAGCATTGGCAATGATTGTCAATGGATTCTTCGAACCTTTTACCCGAGAATTACCGATGGAGTATGCGGTTGAACTCAACAAATTGATGGCTCTTGAAATGGAAGGAAGCATCGGTTGATTGGGGTGATAACTTGGATGCTGCAAGCCTGTATAAGTCATTAGACCAGCCGGACAGGGCTGACCATCTTTGGCGTTATACACCCTGGAAAAGAGTCCATCCAAGTGGTGACTTAGATGAGATTCCAATCGCTTCCTCGCCTAAACTGGCTTTGACAAATTTGGATGATAGTTCTGCACTAGTCGGAATCTCTGTCGAAGAAGGAGTTGTGGGAGCAGAAGTTTTGCCTGAGTCGGATGAGGTTACCGCCTCTTTCATTCGAGCAGCAGCAAAAGATTCAGTCTATACCTTGAGGGTGGAGAACAATTTCGTTTCTAATTCACCTGTAGTTTTAGACATCGATACAGGAGATTCTAATTGTGCTCTACATTTGACTTTGGATATTGGAAGAAATTGCGAATTCGAATTAATCACCCAAATTAGTGGAGCCGCCCCTTGGACAGGATTTCTTCGCACGGGTAGAATCGGTGACGGTAGCATACTCAATGATGTTGTAATCGGTCACACAGATACCGGGATTCTACTCAGAGTCGATAGTATTGCAATCGGACGCGATGCACAGGTGAAGGCAGGAACTGTTAGTTCAGGTAGTGAGAAAACAAAGGCGGACTTGAGATACAAAATGGGTGAAACCGGTGGACACCTAAACGTGCTAGGTTCAATTCTATCCGCTAAAGAAATGCACCTCGACCATCACATCGAGATTCACCACGATGCTCCAGAAACCTTCAGTCGTCTGGACTGGCATTCTGCATGTGGGGGTAATTCTCGCACCGTTGGCACCGGAATGCTTCGAGTCGCTAAGGGTGCGAGAGGAGCTGATGCAGGTCAACTATTCCACAATCTGCTTCTATCCGATAAGGCTGAAGCTGACTCAATTCCTGAACTCGAAGTTAGCGAACACGATGTAGTAGGATGTGGACACGGGACTGCTAATGGCCCGGTAGATGAAGACCAAATGTTCTACCTAGAATCGAGAGGCTTCGATACAGAGCAAGCGAAGGATGCTCTAATCGCTGCTTTCCTAAATTCAACACTTGTTGAAATGGGCAGCGAGGCGCTTCACAATTGGTTAGCAGGGCACCTACAAGATGAATTAGAAGACCTCAAATCTTGAGGAATCAATTTGGACTGAGAATACCTCGCATCTGCATGGACCACGACCATTGCTCTGCAATTATGTGCGAATGTGGCTATCGTGGCGCAGCAATACCCATGCGACAACACATGGAATGTCCACGATGTAGGAGAGTTGTCGAAGCCTGTTGTGAAGGAGTTCCTGATTACTCACAATAGTCATCCTGAGCGATCTCTGTAACTCGATAGAAGAGCGGTCAGCAGAATACCTGCAACAACACCGAATGCGAGACCTTGATCTTCCATCGTAGAACCCGCAAGATCTCGAAATGTGAATCCCATAACCGTGCACATTGGAATCACAAAAATTGCGAATCGGCTTGCTCTCTGAGCATTTGTAGGAGGTACTCCCATAGGCCTTAGAGTGATGGAGCCGGCTTTTTCTAACACCTGCCAATCAACCGCTTCTGCTCCAATTCGTAATCTTTGCAATACTGCAGGACGTATGCCTGGGTCAGCGGATTTCTCATGCAGAATTTCTCCTCTGCCGGTTACAATTCTAACCCTCTGTAAACTGTCACGAATTCCTAGTAATTTCTCCGTCGCAGCAGCAGCCATCGGTGCATCTAGACCATGCATGTCGAAGGTTAGCACACCTCTCTCACGACGGATTCGTTCTCCTACATCCCATGCACCATCTGTTTCATCCGAGAGATGGGCCATTTCGGCTCGTAATGCTGCGACTTCAGCAGCACGAGCTTTTTCTCTGGCTTGGCCTTTTTCAGCGTGATTACGCACTCTTGCTAGAGCAAACATTAGGACTACAGCGCCGACACCTAAACCGAGGACAAATCCTGTCCTCAAGGCAGGGATGACCCCGTCCTCAGCCATGCCTGTAGCAAAGAAAGCCATCATTGAGCCCATGACTGTAACCATCATTCCAATGACGACGGATATAGCAAAGGCATCGCGCACACGTACCTCCACCATAATGGGGCGGATAGGTTCATGGGGATAGAACCCATCGACGGCATAATGACCATCACCAAGGAAGGTCGATTCAAGAATGGGCGCAAAGATAGGAAGAGAGAATCCAAGGTCGGCCGTAACTTTGCGGCAATCGCAGGAACCTATCTTATTCTGCTATTTTTAATTCCGCTTACATTGCCAACAGATTCCATTCCAGACCTTTCAGGGCGCGCTAATCGATTTGATTACGCCACAATTGACGGAACTTGGTCTTGGGGAAACAATGACAATAGCGATTACGAACATGCAGGGCACAACCAATCTGCAAATGGAGGATCTTTTGCATGGACTGACCTAAATCCAATTGCAGCAACTGTTTACGCAATTGGCGACTTAAACTGTCATCAGAAGCATTACCGCTCTTGGGAAATTAATGGTAATCAGTTAGCAGTCTGTGTACGTGATGTTGGAATTTTATTCGGATTCGTCGCTTGTTGTTTACTATGGCAGCAGAGGGGTTTGAACAGATGGACCGTACGAGATACCTTCCTGTCAATGTTCTCTGATCAATCATTAGAGAGATTTTACTACGATGATCGTAGAATGGCGTTGATGTTTGTAATAATCGGATTAGGACTCGGTCCTATGGCGTTAGATGGGTTCACTCAGTTACTTACATCATATGAGTCGACTAATACTATGAGGATACTAACAGGAATTCCTGCCGGATTTATTGGAGGTTGGATTTTCTCCGCTATGTTTTCTGCTAGACCTAATGAATTCGAAAGCGCGGAAGAGGTTAGTCTTCCCGCAAATGCCACTCTACGCATGGTTTGAGGGCTAATTTCCTTGCCACCAAGTTACCAAACCACTTGTTCCGGCAGGTGGAGGCGAATCGGATTTCCCATTGCCTAAAATCGCCAATCTTTCAATCGTATCTCGAACTGCATTTGGGTGCTCACCAGAACGTACGATTTGTCCCATTGCAAAACGAGGATGAGTATCTGGGTTGCTTGCTATCCACTTTGCTAGAGCCTTCCGTAGTGGCCAAAGGACAAGGGCGAGAATTCCAAAAGAATGAGATTCATCTCTCAATTGATTTCGAGCAGCATCTCTACCTAGCAAAGACTTGTGTTGGTTTACCCATTTACTTCTGTCTGCCAAGAATCGCAAAACCTTGTGGCAATGAGAATCAGAAACTGCCCTAACTGGGCCTTGCGATTCACGTAACTCATTGACGTCTGCTGAAGGGAGTAATGCCAAAGTCCCACATATGGAAGATATTGAGTGAGCTAAAACAGACTTCGGGACATCAATCCTCTCATCTTCTGATATCTCTTCAAGTGCCATAGAATGTTCATTTTGTGCATCTCTTAGAACACGCCAAGGTGCTTTACCATCTAGCCAATCATCTAGATTCCTAGCTGGTTCGACACCTAAACCATCTAACACCGTTTGACCTTTTGTGGATTTGATTAGGCGTTTGAGCATGAATCGTTCAATGGCTTCAGTAGAGACGTTAATTGGAGTTGGACGAGAGTGGAGGAACTTTCTCACATGTAGTGTCAATTTTCGCCGAAACTCCTTCTCGGTAGATTCATTCGACACAGGCCCAATTATGGCCCCCATATCGAATGGAGTAGGCATCTCAATATCGCCAGAAAGTAAGGATGCGTAACCTGCTCGAATTGCTTTTTGTAATTCTGTAGTCTCGAAGTATTCGGCTTTATCTGACATCATTCTTAGTGTTCCAGATTGTATCCTCTTCATTGCCACCTCAGGATCACAATCTACCCATATGCAAAGATCAGGGATTAGTGCGGCAGAATTAATTTGGGCGACTCTCTCAACCCCTAACGAGCCAACAATGCCTTGGTAAACTAGTGAAGAATGGACATTTCTCTCACTTACAACAATCCTTCCTTCTTCTAGTCGAGGAAGTATCCAGCCGTGAGAATGGTCCACTCTGTCCGCTGCAAAGAATCCTGCTTCCTCTTCTGGAGTATGGGTATTTTGTCTAACTGAATCTATAGCCAGTCTACCCAACGGGTGGTCACGACGAGGTTCTCCCGTAATCTCGACCGAAGTGAAACAAAATTCCTTTTCCAGCACTTCGCCGACAACCTTGGTCGCTAGGCCTTTGCCGGAGCCATCACCTCCTTCGATGGTGATTAGGTACAAGTTAACCCTCCACAAATCCAAACTGTTTTCGACTCAGGTAACTAAGACCCATACCCATCAAAATGAATAGAGGGCCAATGAACATCAATCCCTGACTCCAAAGGCCAAGATAAGCCAATAATTGGGTACGAAAGTGACTCTTACCATTGTAAGCTTCAACCCCACCGAGAATCCCCGCGATTCCAGCAAGAAGAGTTACTACACCGATTATTGTTGTAATTAGAACTGATTCTTCGAGAAAACTTTCCCCTCGCATATCGGTTTCCTGAACTCCTTCTCCCTCTGAAAGAGTAATAATAATTTGAGTGTGATCTCCTGGAACTAATAGAATTCGTTGAGTAATATGATCAGGATGTTCGACAACAATCATTGACGACTGTCTGGCCACATCTAGGATAGAAAAACGACCTCCAGAATCTGTAATATCTCTGCCGATTTCAAGATTTTCTTCATCATAGAGAATCACGGTCACATCTTCCATACCCTCTCCTCCGGATGAATTGTCGATAAGAGCGGCAAATACTGCTCCGTTAACATCAGCCTTGAGTCCGGAATCGTCGAGCTGCCCGCTTAGAACCTCTCCGATATCGGCACTAATGTGCAGGCTACCTGTCATAACTCCAAGTAAGCTTCCAAAGATAATCAATACAGCACCTGCGACTCTAGTAGCTGGATCTGTAGAGAGATCTTCCAACCACCATTCAAAGCGAGTTCTCTTTGATTCAGACTCGTCAGACATGCTCGCCGCCCTCCCGCTCATCCTTCCTGATAACCGGCGGCTTCTCAGTTTGCCGCTTTGAGATTGACGTGTAAATGAGCCATAAAAGAGGTATTGAAATCAGGACTATAGATAGATCAAATGCTCCAAATTGCCCACCTTCCTCACAATCAGTACAATCATATGAAGGGGTAATTGAGGAGTTATTTTGACAATTAACTGAGAGGTTTGAAAAATCAATCTTGACCTCATAATAATTTGACCAATTTTTACCAGTAATCCAATAATTTCCAGTTTCGGGATCTTGGGCAATTCCATTCAACACCCCAGAAGATTCTGATTCAAATTGTTCTCGAATCGAACTAAAGTCTACCCTCTGACATACGTAACCATTTGAGGTTTGTATCAAATAAATCGAGTCATCGAACCACTTGTTTGCTAGTATGTATTCGTTATTGTCGATACACTCCAATTCATTCCAGTGCTCACTTGGCCCACCACCTAACAATACCTGCAATGAATTGCTGAATGAAATTGTTGAATTATTGGAATTTTTCAAATGGCCTGAGCCATCTGAAAGCCACAACCCAGTTTCATCAGAATTGCATATACCCCAACCCTCTCCTTGGTAAGAAAAACTACCGATTTGCTGCAAGGAATCGGGGTCGTAAATAAATGCAATATTTTCTTTCCAGGTAAGTTGGATAATCGAATTATTCCAAATGGTTAAACCCTCAGCGAAATACTCATCAGAAAGGTTGTACTGAGTCTCAATTTGACCCGTACTAATGTTGACTATTCTAATGCTAGATTCGCCGTATAAGCCTGTGCTTTCGTAGAATTTTCCATCGTGGATCTCTAGGCCTTGAGTAAAGGCTGAATCATCATGAGGAACCTGGCTGATTAGTTCTGGTTCAATGACAACCACTTGCCACACCTCGGGAGTCTCAGAAATTACACTCGAAAGGGGATAAAATATTGATGAAACAACACACAATATTGCAAGAATTGAGGTTCGTATTTCGTATTTCTCCCCGAGGCAGAAAAACCGGCCCTTCGGGCCGCGGGCGTCCGAACGATGCTCCATCGATGTTATAGCGGGTTGAAGAGGGGCTTGAACCTGTCTTATTGCTGAGGTGAGTGTAAGTGAGCACTTTGGATAGTTCTAGTAAGTCAACAACTACGTTGTTGTTGGTTTGGCTCATGCTAGCTTCTGTAATGCTTCCAATGGTGAGTGCAAGCGAGGACTCACCGGATGAAGAAAACCAGATTATAGCAGGTGATTTGAGTGATTTCGACCCTGCTAATGATGGCCATGCCTACATCTACAACGACCCCGATAACACAGTTTACTCCGCATTTGGCTATCTGAAGAAACAATGGATTGAGAATGATTATCCTAACTTAATCGAACCTTTTTCTCCAGCCTATCAAAATACAAGATCTAGCGCTAGGTCTTGTGAAAATGCTTGGGCAGTGGGTGACACGGATACTTTCTCTACTTCCAGTGGGACGGTAACTGCAACTGTCGAGAAAATTTCAACTAATTCCGCTATTTTTGTAGAGGATGGTGTAGTGATTTCTTCTACCACACTGAACGACATCACTTCAACATGGGAGTCGACTATCTACCCAACAGACACGACATACTTTGGGAATCCTCCTGATGTTGACAATAATTGCCAGATTGAGATATTAATTTTCCAAATCGATGGCGGAGGCGGTATTGGCGGTTATTTCGACCCAAACGTTGCCAGTCAACGAGAAATTATGTTTGTTGATTCAGGTGACTTAAGTTGGAGAAACACGATTATTGCTCATGAGTTCCAACATCTTCTTCACAATGCAAGAGACCCATACGAGTACATTTGGCTAGATGAAGGGGCTGCTGATATGGCAGCCTACCTGTGCTTTGGTGTAACTAACACTATCTCAGGGCACGCAAATGAATGGTCGCAAAATGCCAACATGAGTGTTCGTTGGTGGAATCAAAGAATAGCAGATTATGGTGGAAGTTTCATGTTTGTGATGTATTTAGCCGACAAACTTGGAGGAGGAACAGCAATTTCTAGACTCGTTGCTGACACCGCTACAGGCGGAGTTGGAGTTGAGAATTTAGCAAGAAATCCTGAACCCGGTTCAACTGCAATTGGAACTACCATGTCGGATATTTACGCTAATTTCACTGCCGCAGTCAGCCTCGATAGTGCCCAAGGTGCATTTGGATTTTCGAACATCGCAATGACTGCAGGTTGTGTCACAGGCTATATTTGCAAAGTTCAGATGAGTGGTTATCGCGATGAATGGCAATCGACTTGGGTAAGTCCCACACAAGAGCTTGAAGGTTGGGGAATGAGGGCTTACAAATTCGCAGGCGGTACAGGAGCGCCGCTCAACCTGATGGTTCAACCAACTCAGTTCGGTGTAGCTGGAACCGTTATGGCAAAAGATTCCGCTACTGGCACTTGGACGATGAATAAATTGAGAATTGACTCGGCCACTGGTGCAGGAACTGGTCTTGTACATGGATTTGGCAATACTACTGACGAAGTTTGGGTGATTGTTTGGTATGAATCCCAAGTCACAGATTGTGATTACAACTTCGCTAGTTGTGGAATAACAACTGGCTCCTACCCTACTACTGATATCGTCGTTCAGGCTGGTATCATTACCGATCCTGCTGAAGTAGACATAATTTCAGTCACAACCTTCGATCGTGATGAAGACAATGTAGACGATAGTGTCGAAATTGAATTACAAGTTACATCGAATGCTTTCTTTGAAATTATCGAAGTCACCTTTGAAGCATTCGTAAACAACACCCTGACAGATTCGATTACTTTCTCAATGACTGCAGGAAACAGTATTCCTACAGAGGAAAGCATTTGGTTCACCCCTCCATATACTGGCGATTGGACATTTGGAGTGGACATCCGAGATATTAGTGGAGAAGTCACTGATACTGCATTTACTCTACCAATAACACTAGGAAATATGAAACCGGTTGCGAGTGGATCGACTTCGACCTCCATTACTCAAACCTGGTTACCTGTCAGTCTATTCGGCGGAGGATATGACGTATGGGGATTCGGACTGCTGAATGGTTCATACAGTTACAACGAAACACCTGTTGCCTACAATTGGAACCTAGGCGACAATTCCACATCGGGTCTAAAGAACCCCATCCACATCTATGAGGAGCCTGGGAACTATACAGTAGCACTCACCGTTGAAGACGTTGGTGGCTTCTACTCTGAAACCCAATATTGGACAGTAAATGTTGCAGACACTACTGAGCCTATTCCAGAAATTAGAGTAGATGGAGTCACCATAACCGATGAAATTGTCCTATTGACAAATCAAAGGGTAATGTTCTCCGCAAGAAGTACCGTAGACAATGTCCCCCACGAGGAAATAGAATTCACTTGGAATTGGGGTGATGGAAGTGACGAAGGTGGACTAGGTCTTGTAGAGGCCAGCCATGCATATGTGGACGGTAGCGCGGATGGCACCGTTTACACTCTGACGCTTGCAATAAACGATGGAACATTCGTTGTAGAGCATCAAGTATACGTTAGGGTACTCAACAGGGTGCCGAGGCAAGTTTTCGACCAGGAACTACAAACATACACACTAACTCCGTTGACACTACCCGATTTATTCATTGATGATGATGGACTAATTGTAGAATATCGATGGGAGTTTGAATCCGGTGTAAATTTCTCGAGTCAAGGTATAACCCTGACATCGGACTTCTCGGGAACGACTTCAGTAAATCAAAATCCAACAGTTGGTTGGAATACACCCGGCATGAAAACCGTCACTTTAGAGGTCACAGATGATGACGGCAACGTGTCTTCTACGACACTAATGGTTAGGGTGTTAAATCAAAGACCTGTAGCTGTATTTGATCGTCCTGCCGATGGCACGGTTGAAACCGAGTATTTCTTTGAGAGTTTATCTTTTGACCCTGACGGAGACACATCATTATTACAGACACGATGGAACATTACTGGAATGGATGAAGAAATAGAAAACTCATCCACTGTATACTACACTTTCACAGAGCCGGGCTTGTACACAATTTCATTGACTGTTATTGATGACAGAGGTGCTGAATCTGCAACCAAATCATATCAAGTCAGAATTGCCAATCCTCTTCCTGTACCAATGGTGGAATTTTTACAACCAAGCATAAATGGTAGCGCTCTTCAGTCAATTCCTAACTCCGAAGAAGATGTTACTTGGTGGGTTCCATTTGTCGTCGATGGAGGGGCATTCATCGCTCCAAATTGTCCACTGAGATTTGATGGTTCAGAAAGTTATGATTCCGACCCCAAATTTGTTGGAAGACATTCCACTGACCCCGAAAACGCCGAATGGAACGGCATAACAAGATGGATCTGGGACTTTGGCGATGCTAGTCCACAAGTTGAAGGGGCTGTTGTATGGCATTCTTGGGAGCGACCTGGAACTTACGTCGTAAGTCTAACCGTTGTCGATGGATTTGAAGGAGGAGACACCAACACCACCTCGATTACGGTACATGTCTCAAGAGCGCCAGAAATCAATCCTATCGACCCCATAGATTCAGACTATGTTAACGAAGGCGACCTAGTTCTCTTGAATCATAGTGCGTTTGATGTAGATCTAGTCGAAGGATTGGAAGCCTGGCTAGATGTAAATGCCGATGAGGACAGCGATGGTGATGGGATTTCCACGAATGATAAAGACACAAGTCTGACCAGTGAACTCAGTGTCAATTGGGATCTAAATGCATTGGTCGACACAGACCAAGATGGAGACCCAAGAAACGATTTCCTTTGGGGCAACATGACTTGGGGTGAAACGGGTGAAATACGTCTAGTTTTACAAGTCTGTGACGGAGTTGGAGTATGTACTTCAGAGGACTATATCATAAGTGTACTTTCTGCAGAAGAAGAAAATCGACAGAAGTCCTGGGATGAGTTAACTTGGAAGGACTTCGTTCCAAACAAAGAGAGCGGAGGCCTTCTAGCACTGGTCGCCATGGTACTAGTTCTCGGCTGGTTAGTAATGAGACAGAAAGACGAAGAGGAGATCGATGCCGAGGAAATGCTTGAGACCTACGATGTACAGGAAGTAGAAGCGGAAGGCGGGCTACCTGGCATGGATCAACACAATCCACCCCCACAACCGAAGTATCTGACGGTTGACGAGCGAAGGAACAAGGAGTCCGGATACGTCCGCCCAATTAGAACTCGGAGGCGCTGAGTGTGCAACATATTGCGAAAAAACTCTTTGCAACCGGGTTTAGTCTTGGATTTTTTGCGCCGATTTTTGCAATTTTAATTGTCTCTACGGGTACGGTTTCTGCGTCAGGAAATGATTGTTCAGTACCTCTTGATGTAGGATTTGACAGCGATTTCGCAGAAATAGTCGAGGTCGAAGATAATCGCGGGGGTTGGTGGGGCCCACCCAGCGGAGACGATTTAAGCCCACTTAGGGAAGATTTGTACGTTGAAATAGATCTTGCTAGAAACTATGCACAAGCACTGCGTTTAGAATTGGTAACTGGATATTCGTATACATTCTGTGTCGAGTTCAACTCTGACCCAGATAATCCCCCTACCGATGATCCGAAAGGCGACGTATACTTGTTTGATTCAGCAAATTGGGGAAGATACAAAAATGAATATCAGTTTTATGGTGAAGCAAGAGAGATTCTAGAAGATGAGATCAATTTGGTTCCTGTTGAATGGCGAGATATGTTTGTGTTCCTTCCATTCAGAGACACACATGCATATGAGGGTAAACGTAGCACCAGTTTTTCTACCGCACTAGATAATGATAACAAAGCCTTCATTTCTTGGTTTGGAGAAAATAGTGATGCTGAATACTTCTTGGCTCTGGATAATTTGAACAATAGCAGACCAAATGATGCATCGGCTGTTGACGGAGATATGATCGTTCAAGTTTGGATTGAAGTAGAGGATAGGATAACTCTACCAAAATTTACAGCCTACATTATTGTAGGATTATTGCCTCTAAGTTGTGTGATTGTCCCTATACTAATTCACTCAAGATACCATGCTAATGGCACAGAAGAAAGTCAAGAGAAGCAAGAATTGGTTCCATTGCTAGAACAATGAATTACTCGTAATTTAGCATCTCCCAAGCAATTAGTAGGTCTGATGCGTTTATTCTACCCTGAGAAGAAAGGTGTGAGCCGGTTTCCATAGTGGAATATACTAGATCTTGACTTAGTAATGGGGCATGAATTCGTGTCCAATCACCACCAACACCCATGCCCATAATAGCGGTCTTTTGTTCAGATTCTTTTAGCATCCAAGCCGCCTCAAATAATTTCAATCCTGAATTTCTTCCACTGGTATTGTAACAGACTTTTATGATGTCTCCAGATTCTACCATATCTTCGATGTCATTGATGATTTCTGAGGCACTGCCCGGCTCCTCTGAAAAATGGTTGGAGGAAATTACCTTGGTCTTGCCTTTGGCAATCTGCATAAGTTCTAAACGGGTTTTGGAATCGATATCTGCCTCGAGGTCAACCCAACTTACTCCACTGTCGATGGCCGCTCTAAGGACTGAAATTCTCTCTTCTTCGGTTCCAGGGAAATGACCCCCCTGCCTCTCTGGACGACAGGTCAGTACTACTGGTAAATCGATCCCTTCTTTGAATGCGTCTAGAGCGCTCGATATATCGATTGAATCGAATGCTTGTGGGATGTACTCCGGTGGAACATATGCCGGCCTTCCGCGCCCCTCTCCTTCATTGGAATCGGTAGCCTCTTCAGGTTCAGGGAGTTTCTCCACCACCCAAAGCTTGTCGAGACGAACCTCACAAAGATCAGCGCCTACAGCAGTAGCGCGAGCGGCATCTGCGAGTATCTCATCAACCGAGCAACCAGATAGAGTCACACAGATTGTGGGTCTTCGCATCGGCTCGGCCACCGGAGAGGTCTGTTTAACCATATTTGTGGGCCGATACCCCTCCTATGGAGGGGTGAAACTGTGAATTTACTTTCACTTTCGATGTTTTTCGGACACTCTCTAGGGAGGGTTGATTAACCCCCTGTGAGACCAATTTTAGTGGAATACCTGAGGGTTCCCCTTTGGGAACCCTCAGACGATTGGAGTTGCAAAAATGGCTGATGATTACGGAGCAGATAGTATTCAGGTCCTTGAAGGCCTTGAAGCGGTACGAAAAAGGCCTGGAATGTACCTAGGAGACCCTCATGATGGGTCCGCTTTGCACCACTGTATATGGGAAGTTGTCGACAATGCGGTAGACGAACACCTAGCTGGCCATAATCCAACCATAGAAGTCGACCTCAACGCTGATGGTTCGATCAGCGTCACAGATCATGGCCGAGGAATACCGGTAGATATGCACCCAGAGGAAGGAGTTAGTGCGGCTGAGGTAATTATGACTAAACTTCACGCAGGAGGTAAGTTCGACAATGAGGCCTACAAAGTCGCAGGAGGGCTTCACGGGGTTGGAGTTAGTGCTGTTAACGCTGTATCTGAGTGGTTGCATCTAGAAATACACAGAGAAGGAAAGGTCTGGGAGCAGAGATATAACCAAGGAGTTCCAAAATCCAAACTGAAGCCAACTGGGAAAACCGAAGTTACTGGAACCAAGGTTTCCTTCAAACCTGATTTGACCATTTTTAGCGATATCGTCGAATTCGATTTCGAGCAAATTAATACCAGATTGCAGAGAACTGCTTTTCTAAATGGTGGTTTGCAGATTATTTTCCGAGATCTTCGCGGAGAAGACCCAGTAGAAATCGATCACACCTACGATGGAGGACTCAGGGAATATGTCGCTCAAATGAATTCAAAGAAGAATACAATTCACGATGAAGTGATTCACATCTTTGGAGAAAAAGAGGGAGATAAAGGAGAAGTTCATGTCGAAATAGCCTTGCAGTGGACCGATTCCTACTCAGAAAGTATCGACTGCTTCACCAATATCATCCACAATGCAGATGGGGGCACTCACATGTCTGGTCTTCGCAGTTCTTTGACTAGAACAGTAAACTCCTACGCTCAGTCTAGAAATTTGCTCAAAAATCTAAGCAGTCTTTCCGGTGATGATGTTCGTGAAGGCCTTGGCGCTGTTGTCTCGATTAAGCACCCCGACCCGTCATTTAATGCTCAAACCAAGGCTAAGTTAGTGACTAGTGAAGTCGCTGGAATTGTTGAGCAGATTGTAAACGACAAATTAGGCGAGCACTTTGAGGAGAACCCCTCGATTGCTCGAGCCATTGTGGACAAGGCAGTATTGGCCAGCAAGGCGAGAGAGGCTGCTCGCAAGGCAAGGGATTTAACCCGCAGAAAAGGAGTCCTGGAAGGTGGCGGCCTTCCTGGTCAATTAGCTGATTGTCAATCACGCGATCCAAATGAATGCGAGATATATATTGTCGAGGGAGAATCTGCAGGCGGATCTGCGAAGACCGCTAGAGATAGGCGTACACAAGCGGTACTGCCACTTAGAGGAAAGATTCTGAATGTCGAAAGACAACGTGGTAATGATGCTAAGGTATTCACCAATGAGCAAATTCAGCGAATGATTAGGGCTTTTGGCGCCGGAGTTGGTAATGATGAAGGCGATGAAGGTGCTTTCGACCCTGAGAAACTGAGGTATGGTAAAATCATCATCATGTGTGACGCAGATATCGACGGAGCACACATTCGTACATTGATTATGACTTTTCTTTGGAGGTATATGCGACGAGCCATTACCAATGGCAATGTCTACATCGCTATGCCACCCTTATTCTCAGTAGGAAGGGGAAACAACGTCGAATGGGTACATAGCGAAGAAGAGCTGGATGCTACGGTAAAGCGATTGAAGAAAGAAGCCCCTTCGGCTAAAATTTCAGTTCAAAGATACAAGGGTCTGGGTGAAATGAACCCCGAACAATTGTGGGAGACTACAATGGATCCAGAAGTCCGACGTATGATGCGTGTAACTATCAAAGAAAAGAATGGACAGCCAGACATAGAAGCTGGCGACGAATTATTCACTATTCTGATGGGAGAAGATGTTCCCGATCGTCGTGCATTCATTGAACAAAATGCATCGGAGGTAACGTCATTAGACGTTTGAGGTGGTAAAATGAGTGAAGAATTAGAGCGAAGATTTGTCTCGGATGAGATGAAAGAGAGCTACATAAATTATGCAATGAGTGTAATTATTGGCAGAGCACTTCCAGACGTCAGGGACGGTTTGAAGCCTGTTCACAGACGTATTCTGTGGGGTATGCACCAAGCAGGACACACCCACGACAAGAGTTACAGTAAGTCTGCAAGGTCTGTTGGAGAAGTGATGGGTAAGTATCACCCACACGGAGACCAGGCCCTATACGACACAATGGTCAGAATGGCGCAAGACTTCTCCTTGAGATACCCATTAGTCGACGGGCAGGGTAATTTCGGCTCGATAGATGGCGACCCACCTGCAGCTATGAGGTACACCGAGAGTAGGCTAGATCGACTTTCTTCACATATGCTAGACGATATCAATAAGGACACTATTGACATGGTTGCAAACTTTGATGATAGTGAGAGTGAACCTACTGTTTTGCCCTCGAGGCTTCCTAATCTTCTGCTAAACGGTAGCGATGGTATCGCGGTTGGAATGGCAACAAAAATACCTCCTCACAACCTAAACGAAGTAGCCGCAGCAGTGCGATTCCATACCGAGAAGGTAATCGAAGAGGACCGGAAAAGATCCCTGGACAAACCACCACAGATTGACGCAATGGAATACATGGAATATCTCAAAGGACCAGACTTCCCAACAGGAGCGACCATTCATGGAATAGATGGTATTCTAGACATGTATAGAACTGGGCAAGGAAGATTTCACATTCGATCAGAAGCAGAAGTAAGAGATGATTCATCGGGTAAGAAAATAGTCATCACTTCTATTCCATATCAAGTTAGAAAAGCAAGCATGTTGAAGGGAATTGCTGAGTTAGTTACGAAAGAGACAATCAAAGGCATTCGTGACATTCGTGATGAATCTAGTAAGGAAGGAATCCGTGTAGTAATTGAAATCAAGAATAATGCAGACCCACACGCAATCCTCAACCAATTATACCAATCGAGTAGGTTGCAAGAATCGTATTCCGCTAACATGATGGGTATTCTGAATGGAGCTCCTGTGCAACTAGATTTGTCCACAATTCTGCACACCTATGTTCGCCATAGAGAGACCGTTATTGAGAGACGTACTCAGTTTGAATTGAACAAAGCAGAGGCGAGAGCGCACATTCTCGAAGGACTGATGGCGGCGCAGAAGAGAATGACTGAAATTATCGAAGTCGGAAGAAATTCCGACTCTAGAGATCAATTCGAATCTTACCTTAGAGGAGAAGAAAAATATCCAAAGATAAAACGATTTGACTTCTCAGAAAAGCAAGCGAAAGCAATTGCTGAACGGCGACTTTACCAGCTTACCAAACTGAATGTAAAAGAGGTCGAAGAGGAGCTTACAAAACTGCAAGAGGCAATCAAAGAATACCAATCAATTCTCGATAGCCGCAAGCGAAGATTGGAAATTCTAATTTCTGAACTTGAGGAGGTAGTAGAAAAGCATGGAGATGAAAGGCGTAGCCACATTGACCCAACTCCACTTTCAATGGACAGAGAGGACCTTGTAGCAGAACGCGCTCTAGTCATTTCTCTAACTCAAGACAATTACATTCGCCACCTACCGGT
>DAPQ01000041.1:0-13148 GCA_002502175.1 Euryarchaeota archaeon UBA19
GTAACAGCTTCCTACACCTACTTGGCAGGTACAGTCCCGGCAACAGTTACCGACGATGGAACATTACTCGACTACGATGATGATGGCGATGGCTTCACCGATCTCGAAGAAGGAGACGCATATGACTCAGGAACAACTGCTCTGTGTGACGATGGAAGTGCATACGCTTCATCCAGTGACTCATTGGATGCATCAAGCACGCCGGCGGACATGGATGGCGACCTTACTTGTGACGCTCTAGATTCAGACCGTGACGGTGATGGCTTCGCTAACACCGGTGACGACTTCCCTGACGATGTCAACGAGTGGGTAGACACTGATGGTGACGGTACTGGAAACAACGCTGACACAGACGACGACGATGACGGAACACCTGACGTAGACGACGTATGGAGCCTAGTCTCCTGTGCCGCAGATGACTTCGATGGTGACGGTAAGGCCGACACAGTCGATTGGACACTCTGTGAGCTAGGATACACTGGTTCCATTACCTACACCGGTACTCTAGGAAGTAGCACTGCAGCTGGTCTTTCAGAGGGTGACTACGCTGGAGTAACTGACTACACAACCGACTTTGGTGGCGCTAATACTGGTAACAACTACTACGCAATGGAAGATACGGATGGTATCTTCACACTAACATTCGATTATGTGGATGCAGACTCCGTATCTCTAGCGGTGATTGTTGAATCAACCGGCTGGGAAACTGCTGATTATCTGTACATTGCATTCGTAGGTGCAGACAGCACCGTAGTAATCTACGATAGCCGAGTAGATATTTCCACAGGTGATCTAGATGATTCCGGAATGGAAGACGTTTGGACAACCATGACTGGAGATATCAGCGCAGCTGGTGTAGGATACCTAATGCTAGAGATGTCTTCCAACTCTGCAGATGAAGAATTCGGAATTGACACAATTGTCTTCACAGATGCTTCGGGTGCTACAGTTGCTCAGACAGACTTCGAGCAAATGGGTGACGCTGGTGTTGGTGGATACTACAAGGGTGGTATAAACACAGCAAGTCCGAACTATGGTACTGATTCATCTGGCAACCCAATCTTCGTTTGTACTGATGGTTCCGGTTCATTCAGCGTAATGAGTTGGGTAAACGACAACTACAACGATTGTGCTGATGGATCCGATGAAGGATACAACCTAGCAACATGGTATGTTGACGGACCACTGTCCAACACTAACTTGGCAACAGTGTCCTACGGTGGATACGGTGTAATGCTAGATAGCGATGACGACAATGATGGATACTTGGACTGGAATGACGCGTTCAGCCTAGATGGATCAGAGTGGGTCGACACAGACAGTGACGGCACTGGTAACAATGCTGACTTAGATGATGACAACGATGGTGTAGTGGATATCGCAGATGCGTTCCCACTTGACTTGGATGTCTGGACCGACACCGATGGTGACGGCATGGCAGACTCATCGCCTCCATTGGAAGCACCTACCGAGTACTCACTAACCATATCTGATTCATATGGCGACGGAGGACACGCGATTGATGTCACAGACTCCAGCGGTAACCAGCTATGTTCAATCTCAGCATACGCGTACACAAGCACTGCAAGCTGTTCCTTCGCTCTACTAAGCGGAACAGCCGACGTTACAATCGACAGTGACTTCTGGGCGTCTGAGGGTTCATTGGACATTACTTCACCATCCGGTGTAGTAATATTGTCCGGCTACACCTGGACTTCCAGCACAGCATTCGTTGCAACAACTCTAACCGAGTTGTCAACAATCGCATCACCAACAGTCACACCTGCGGGTACAATGATTGACGATGACGACGATAACGACGGATATGCTGACAGCGTAGACGACTGTCCAACACAAGGATCTGCTTCGTTCCCTGACTGGATTGACTCAGATGGCGATGGACTCTGTGATAACACAGACACCGACGACGATAACGATGGTGTATTCGATGCTAACGATGTCTTCCCGCTCGACGCTAACGAGACAGTTGACTGGGACGGTGACGGAATTGGTGACAATGGTGACACTGACGACGACAACGATGGTGTCGATGATGTCAACGACGACTTCCCATTCGATGCTTGTGCAAGCGTCGATACCGATGGAGACGGAAAGCCTGACACATTGGTGGCTAACTGTGTTACAACACTAGTCGAGGATATGGATGACGACAACGACCTAGTTGACGATGTTGACGATGTATGGCCTCTTGACCAATCTAAGAGCACTGACACAGATGGTGACGGATTAGCCGATGAGACTCTAGCAGTCACACCAGGAGACTCCTTTGACTTCGAGAGTGGAACTCTAGCTAATGGAGCAAACACTAACTGGAGCTTCTCGCAATGTACTGGATACGGTAACAGAACACTTGGTGGTGCACCATCGAGTTGTACACCGACCACAGTCCACAACGACTGGTCTGTAACCTCAACCGATCCAATCACAGGAAGCTACTCCTTGATGTCCGGACAACTATCGTCTGGATACTACGGTGAAGTTACTGTAATGGCAACCTTCGTTACTTCTGGTGGAGATCTAACATGGAACTGGAAGGTATCCTCTGTTGAGAGAACCACCAGCACCGTGTTCCACGAGGGTCTGAAGGTATGGATTGACGGAGTGCAAATTGATGCAACACAATACGGTGGATGCTACAATGGCGAGTGGTGTGGCGAGAATAGCGGCTTCATGACTTGGTCTGTCGGACCTGGTACTCACACAATTGAGTTCATGTTTGACTTCGGTACTTCTGGTAGCGCTGGTAGCAGCACTGCTTGGATTGATGACTTGACGTTCCCAGACATCTTCGTACCAATTAACGAAGATACTGATGACGACAATGACGGTGTACTTGACGAAGATGATATCGATTCAATCGACAAGTGTATCTCAACCGATTCGGATGGAGACGGTCTAGTTGACGACGTAGCTGCAGACCCAGATTGTGACCCTGCAATGTACAACGTTGACGATGACGATGACAACGACTCATGGTCAGACTCTGATGAGTCCGCTTGTGGAAGCGACCCACTAGACAGTGCTAGCGTGCCAAGCGACTTCGATGGCGATCTAATCTGTGACATGGTTGACGCTGACGACGACAACGATGGAACTGATGATGCAAGCGATGCATTCCCATTCAACAACACCGAGGACAGTGATACTGATGGTGATGGAATTGGAGACAACGCTGACACAGACGATGACGGTGACGGAATCTCTGACCTAGAAGACGCGTTCCCATACGACAGCACTGAGGACACCGACACCGATGGTGACGGAACCGGTGACAACGCTGACGATGACATCGATAACGATGGTACTCTGAACGCTGACGACGCGTTCCCATTGGATAACTCCGAGTGGGACGACACCGATGGCGACGGTACTGGTAACAACGCAGATACCGACGACGACGGTGATGGAATTGTCGACCTGGTCGATCAATTCCCACTAGACGCAAGTGAGTCCCTAGACAGTGATGGCGATGGTGTTGGAGACAACACTGACGAGGATGACGACGGCGACGGAGTCGACGACACCTCTGATGCGTTCCCACTAGATCCATTCGAAACTGTAGACTCAGATGGCGATGGTCAAGGTGACAACTCAGACGCTGACGATGACGGTGATGGAGTCAACGATGGAATCGATGACTTCCCAATGGACTCAACAGAATGGGTTGACAGTGACGGCGATGGAATCGGTGACAACACTGACGAGGATGATGACGACGATGGAGTCGCAGATAGCGACGACGCGTTCCCATTGAACCCACAAGAATCCGCTGACTACGATGGTGATGGTGTTGGAGACAACGCTGACACTGACGACGACGCTGACAGTGAGCCTGACGTAACCGATGCGTTCCCATACGACATCAACGAGTGGAAAGACACTGACGGAGACGGCACTGGTGACAATGAAGACACTGATGATGACGATGACGGATTCTCAGACGCTGACGAAGATGCTTGCGGTACAGATACAAAGCTTGCATCCAGCATGCCTAGTGACGCTGACAGCGATGGAACCTGTGACGCATTAGACACTGACTTCGACCCAACACAATCTGTTGACAATGAGACCAAGTCTGGATTCGACAGATTCCAGGATAACCTACCTGGATTCACAGCAGTCATCTCCAGCCTAGCTCTCTTAGGAGCAGCAATTGGTGTCGGTCTGTCAGGCCGCAGAAAGAACGACTGAACCTAGTTTAGTTGACGCAAAACCCGGGCCGGGGATTCCGGTCCTCGGCTCGGGACCTTTACTTCCTTGTGCGTAAGCCACGTTAGTGATGGATTACACACAATCATCATAAGACGAAGCAACCGGCTTCGATTCGTAGGTGACCAAATGCCCGGAACAACCCGTGTAGAAATTCGAACTCTAAAGGTAGGACGATACGTTGCTTTAGACGAAAGCGCGTACAAAATTCTGAGTATTTCCAAATCAAAACCAGGTAAGCACGGTAGTGCAAAGGCACGTCTAGAACTGGAGGATTTGTTCACCAAGCAGAAGAGATCCCACGTCGGAACTGTTACCGATAATATCCAAGTTCCATTGTTAGAGAAAGGATCAGCCATCATTACTCACGTTCAAGGTAATGAGGTTCATGCAATGGACAATAAGACATACTCTAACCTAATTTTGCCCACAGAAGAAGGACTCAATTTGGAACCGGGTGGCGAGATTCAGTGGGTAGAGGCCATGGGCCGCTACAAAATCACTCGAGATCACTGATATGAGCGACTCTGCTGCAATACCTCTGCACGCTTGGTTAATCATGGGTGTAGCGTTATTTGCAGTCTCAAGTGCTGGTGCAGTCTTTGAGATGATAGATGACGTTTCAGGACTGAGTAAGGCGGCATGGAGGCTACAAGCTACATCATTAGTGCTTTTTCCAGGATTCTTGTTACAATATAGGAAAGCAGAGGGTTCAGTGAAATTACGTTGGAAAGAATCTATGCATTTGTTAGCATTCTCTGGGTTTTGTTTGGCCTTACATTTCGGCACATGGCTAATGTCCCTCGATAGAACGACTCTCACTCACTCTCTTCTATTCGTTACGGCACATCCATTGGTCATTATCATTGGACTATGGTTACTCCGTAAACCAGCAACTAAGCTTCAATCAATTGGAGCGTTAGTTGGTTTCGTTGGGGCTGCTGTTGTAGTTGGTGGTGGTGCTTCTGAGAGCGGAGTAAGCCTCTATGGTGATTTTCTTGCTTTCATGGGTGCAGTGACCATCGTTGGTTACCTCGCCATAGGTCGAATGGTTAGGGGATGGATGCCGCTATTTCTATACGCATTTCCGGTCACATTGATTTCTGCTATAGTGCTAACATTATGGGCAATCACAATGGAAGATTTGACATTCAATCTAGATGATATGTCGGGTGCATTCGGTTGGTTAAGTGTCACATGGATAATCTATGTTGGATATCTTGCTTTAGGTCCGGGGCTACTAGGTCATACGGGAATAAATGCAGTATTGCGTTGGATTCCTCCATTGACGATTTCTATGATTTTGATTATGGAGCCGGTAATTGGTTCAATTATTGGATGGGTTGTGGGTGTCGATTCCATTCCTCAACTATGGACTATTATCGGAGGCTCATTGATGATATCTGGATTAGCATTAGTCACATTCGGCTCTGAAACTCAGGAAGCCCCACAACCCTCCGATTGATGTAGTGCTTGCCTGTGGGGGGATTGTGTCCAAGCCTTGCCTTCTGTTGACCAACGATGATGGTATAGAGGCCGTTGGTCTACACGCATTAATTCGGGCTTTACACGAAAGAGACTTTCCGATAGTAGTCATAGCCCCTGCTACTGAACAATCGGCTACAAGTATGAGGCTATCATTGGGATCTAATTTGAAATTCGAAGAAAGGGAAGATCTTGCAAATAGCATCTCTAACCCCAATGGTCCCCCTTTGCGAATGTTTTCTTTGGATGGTTCTCCATGCGATTGTGTTATCGTAGCAATTGATGGAGGTTTAGACCATTGGGTTCCAGAAATGAAACCGGCATTGTGTGTATCTGGAATAAATCAAGGTCCAAATCTTTCTGTTGATGTAATGCATTCAGGCACAGTTTCTGCCGCACGAGAATCCGGTCTCTACGGTCTTCCATCAATTGCAACGAGTTTGTGCACATATGATCATTCTAATTTCGAGGACACTGCAAATGCGACGGCAGAGGTAATTGAGGCAGCCGTAGCAGTATTGCCGCCAGTAGCGAAAAATATGCTCCGGCCAAACGGATCGACTAAACCAATGACTGGAGATGATATCAATGAACAAATCCTTTCTGAGTTTAAGCAAGGTAATCTGATGTTGAATATTAACGCGCCAAAGTCTTGGACGAATGGATTCCAAACAGTTTCACTTGGAGCTCGGTGGTACCATAATGCAATTGGATTGACTAATTCAGAAAGAAATGGTGTTGCTTATGGTTTCAAAGCGGCGCAAATTCAAGATGAAGATATTCCAAATACTGATTGTAATGCTGTCAACAGCGGAGCAGTTGCGATTACTCCGTTATCCTGCTGGCCAGTAAATCATCCTCTGGGGATTTCTCAAGATCTACTAGAAGAGGCTACTACAAGCGGAGTAAACGGACTTCCATCTTGGTTAGAGAATTGATTTTTTATCCATCCAAAGTATGTTGAATTATAGTAATACAAGCATGTCCTTGCAACCATTTTTCGCCCAAACTAATTTTTCCTAAATCTGCTATTTGTTGGTTATCTGCTTCTGAAAATGGTAGATGATCGGATAGAATAAATCCTAGATTTTCATTACTCTCTAGTGTTTCTAATGCCTCGCCTTCAGCGTCAAGGACATTGATAGAAATTCCATCATCATGCCATTCTGTTAGCGTTTCTGCTAATCCACCACCCATGTCAAAGATTCCTTGTGTTACCTCATCCAATACTCCAATTGGCGGAACAGGTCTTTTCAGAATGGCTTTGATTTGACCGGCGATTGAACGTTCATCTGGTCTCACGCCTGACAGTGTTTCTCCATTAAACCAGATTCTTCTATCTGGACCTGGGCCTCCACACAGATGCAATGTTATGTCAGTATCACGACGAATTCCGTGTGAGACGAATAGTGCGGCATTTACCGCTCTGACCAATACATCCATTCTGCCCGAACCACCTGCTAAATCATTCAGGTTTAATTTCCCTGAACTAAGCGCTAGATGGCCGATGATGGCGAAGCGCCTTTGCAATCTATCACCCCATATCTAGGTCTAAATCATCGACATCCATCATCGATTGCATTTGCTTTCTCATGCGTCTATCTCCTTTCATACCACGCATCATTTTCCGGCTGCGATTCCATTGGTTGAGTAGTTCTTTGACATCCTTTTCAGTTGTACCTGAACCTCTTGCAATTCTTCGAATTCTTTGGGACTTTAACACAAGAGGTTCGTCTTTTTCATGTTGAGTCATGGAATCCATAATGACTCGATACTTAGCTAGATTACCCTGCATCTGCTTCTTTTGTCCAGCGGACATAGAACCCATTCCAAACATTCCATCCGGTAGGTGTGAAAGTATTCGATCTACTGTACCGATTTTACTCATCATCTCCATCTGAGTGTACATATCTGTGAGTGTAAATCGACCTGACATTAGGCGCTGAGTAAGCCGAATAGCTTCTTCCTGGTCTAGGTCTTCGGGTGCAAGGTCAATCAGACCTTTGATGTCACCCATTCCAAGTAATCTAGAGATAAATCGGTCTGATTCGAATTTCTCGAGATCTTCAACTCTCTCTCCTTCACCGACGAAGACTATTGGAGCCCCTGTAATCGAAACCGCGCTTAATGCTCCACCTCCTCTAGCCGTACCATCTAGTTTGGTGACTATCGTGCCGGTTACCCCGACCAAATCATGGAAGGTCTGTGCAACAGGACCTGCTGCTTGGCCGACCTGCGCATCAATCACAAGGAATCGCTCGGTAGCGTTAGCAATCTCTGCAATTCTTACCAATTCTTCTCTTAATTCATCATCAAGGCTGTCTCGACCCGCAGTATCGATGATTACAACATCAGCAGTGCCCACAGCCTTGATTCCGTTTCTAACAATCGTCGCGGCGTCTTTTTCATCAGGCTCACCATAGACTTCGACTGGTGAATCTTCGAGTAATTGTTGTAATTGGGCATAGGCGCCAGGTCGGTGAACATCGGCTTCGATTACCGCTACCTTGACTCCGTGTTTTCTTCTCCACCATTCGGCAACTTTTGCGGTTGTTGTGGTTTTTCCTTGACCATAAAGACCGACCATCAGTACAGTTTCATTGTGTGGTTTAATTTCACGGGCAGGGCCAAGTAACCGAACTAACTCTGTGTAAATCAGATTCATTGCATGAGTGTCGAGTTTTACACCAAGACGAGGTTCCTCCTCCATCAATCGGCGCTCGATACGTTCAGTCAACTCCTTGGCCTGTCTGACATTGAAATCCGCTTCCAATAATGCTCGGCGGAGAGAACGTGTCAATTCGCGTACTGTTTCCTCGTCCACCTCTCGCTTACCCTTGAGTAAGCCGACGGAGCCGAGGATTCTACGCTTCAGACCCTCCAGTGCCATGTGCCTTGGGTCCGAAGCGTGTGGTTTGAACGTTATCCGCAATAATCGATAGCCTTAGACTCCAGGTTACCTTTGAAACTATGTGATTTTGATGATATTCCTATATTCTTCAAGGGTGGAACTGATAGCATAAGTGACGTCGGACAGTCATGGCTGAGCCCCCAATTGAGATGTGGGAGATGCAGCTCGCATTTGCCATAGGATTGTTGGGAATATACGCCGGTTGGCGTGGTACAATAGCCAAGATGACAGGTTTTTACGATCTATCGGGAGCTTTCAAGACGCTAATGTTCGGATTAGTCGCAGGTGTGTTGATTGCTTCTCTCATCGATTCACTGATACTTGCTCCAGTTCGCCTAGAATCTGTTAATATCATCGAGGTTTCAGTCATTGCTCTAGTTATTGGGATGGCCGAATCTGCATTCGCTCTGTTCCTTCTCGGAAGGCCAAGAACTGTTGGATTGAGAGCTAGTGCACCGTATGGTTGGACTCTAGGTCTTGGTTTTGGAGCGATGCGTTCTGCCCACCTAAATGTCAGATTATTTGACCCCGATGTGGGCGCTCTTTGGGAGGGGGTTACAACCGGATTTGAACCGTTCAACATTGCTATGGCATGTGTATTGACTTTGACCACCTGCATTGGCCATGCTTCTATAGCAAGTTGGCAAGGTTCGAGGATTATTCAACATGAAAGGGCTCGTACATTCTTCACTAGTTCAGTCGCTAGAGCAGTCCTAATTGTTTCAACTGTGTTGACGATATTTGAGCCATTTGTGATATTCTTGGTGTTTCCAATGGTTGCTTGGTCATGGATCCCTGCTCATTCAAAATGGCTTCCATCCGGTATGACTCCAGCCGCCGCTCAGGCCTATCGTAGAACTCTCAGAAGTTCTGGTAGACACGAACGTGCTGCGGCGGACCGAATCCGCGGAGAGAAGGTTATTGAGGAGGAGTGATTTTTTTTGTCGAAATCAGCCCCGCAGTGCCATGATGATAAATTAATGACAAATCGATAAGTCAGAATTATAGGAGCCCCGCTAAGGGAGGGTAGTAGAATGCGTGTAATTATCGCTGGAGCCGGCGAAGTCGGCAGGGGTGTAGCAGCCGCTCTGAGAGAAGAAAGAAGGCAGGTTGCATTGATTGATCCCGACCCAGAAGCCATCAATGAATCCCAGTCTTTGGATTGTTTATTGGTGACTGGTGATGCTCTTTCACGTGACTCATTATTGAGAGCAGGCATTAATGATGCCGAAATCATGGTGCTCTGTACAAATAATGACGAGGTAAACCTACTAGGTTGTGCCTTTGCAAAAAGAGTCTACAGCGAACAGGTTGGAGACAGAGCAACAAGAGGTTTGACTACAATAGCAAAGATTCGTGATCCTACTCTATTAGACAAAAACAGAGGAGCAGGTCCTCTTGAGAGATGGACACGTGCGGACCATATCGTCTGCGCCTCTGACGACATTGTCAAACAATTAGCTGCAGGACTGCTCGCGCCTTCGGTTGAGGAAATACTTCCTCTTGGAGACAATGCTTGGATTGCCGTAGCCGAGGTTATGCCTAATTCAGCATTGATTGGTAAAACTACGGGAGAAGTTGCTGATTGGATAGTCAACATTCCTTCCGTATACGGAATTAGGTCCGCTGATGGTAAAGGTGCGCTTGTCAATGGTAGCGAGGTAATCCAAGAATCAGATATGCTGTGTTTCGTTGCACGTTCAACAGAGGAATTCATGACGATTACAACGGGTGCAGGTCTGCAGGACCCCGAATGGCCTCAAGACCCTAATATCGCAATCTTTGGTGCTACACAATTCGGAACATCGCTGGCTTCTCATTATCTTGAAGAAGGTGCAGAGGTTGTTGTTGTCGACCCTGATTTAGATGCTGCAAACGAACTTGTTGGCTCAAGGATAGGGAATAGTAAGCGTCTAGATGTAATTCACGGAGATCCACAGGATGGAGATTTGCTCAGGGAACTCGGTATTTCTTCACATGATGCAGCAATTGCAGCATTGGCCGATGACAATCTAAACATCGCAATTGCCATGCGAGCAAAGGACAAGGGAGTGCCTAGAACAGGACTTATTCTGAAAGATAGGGCTCTGGTAGAAGCGGTCCAAAGAATTGGATTAACTAGACCTGTAAGCCGAAGGCACGTTACTGTGATTTCAATTATGAAATCGATTCATATGAATGTGCCAGGGACCTATCAAGTGATACCCTCGTTACCAGGTATAATTTCAATTTCTGCATCACTTAGCTCCAAAGCAGAGATTGTAGGCAGAAGTATTTCTGATGCTGAGTCAAAACTTGGTTGTCGGATTGTAATGGTTGAACACGAGGATGAAGACGGGATTATTCACATCCTAAATCCGTCCGAGGTCGACACTCTTCAAGTAGGCGATAAGGTTCTGTTATTCCTTCGTCTCGATGATCTGAAGAGATTGGAAAAAGCTCTGGGGAGTTGAGCGATGCGCTGGGATGTCATCGGCCTTGTGATAGGCTGGACTCTACGAATTTTCGCATTACCTCTGGCCGTTGTCGGAGCATACTCAGTATATTCCGACGGTTGGGAATATGCTTTGCAAACCTATGCAATAGCGCTTGTAATAGCGTTCGGTGCTAGCCAATGGTTGTTTTCCAAAGCCTCTAGTTATGATGTCGGTAGCCGTGTAAGGGACAGAGAGGCATTTGCCGCTGTGGCGATGGGATGGCCACCAGTTGTTTTCCTGGGTGCAATCCCTTTCTGGCTAGGCGGTATGTTTCACGGTCCTATGGAGTTCATGGCTGGAGATGCCAGCTTTATGCAAATGATGAGCGGGGCTTTGCATGCTTGGTTTGAATCGATGTCTGGATTCACTACCACCGGTGCCTCGGTGATAGACCCATCAACTAGCCCGATTTGTTCTGGAGAATTTGATGGAGATTGTGTTGGTAGCCAGACGAAAAGTTTGCTACTTTGGCGGTCATTATCACAATGGATTGGTGGAATGGGAGTAATTATGCTTGGTTTACTGATTTTCTCAAAGGCCCTTGGTGGTGGAATGGCCCTTGCTAGAGCTGAATTAACCGGCCCTACAGTGTCCAATCTTAGTACCACTCTAGAGGGAACTGCTCGAAAGTTGTGGGCGATTTACATCATTCTCACGATACTTGAGGGATTGATACTATTCCAATTTACAGAAATGGGGGCTTTTGATGCACTAAATTACGCATTAACAACAATGCCCTCGGGCGGATTTGCAACTAGCGATATGGGGATAATGGCATTCGATGATACATTAATTGAATCAATAATCATGGTATTCATGCTGCTAACCTGCATAAATTTCAGTTTGCTATTCTTCGCGATTTCTGGAAGATGGGGGGAAGTTTGGAAGGATGAAGAACTTCGAACCTATATCCTCATTCTTGTTGTTGCTTGGCTTGCTATGGCCTTCAACTTGAGCAGGGCAACTGATTATTCTCTAGCAGAATCTATTCGCCATTCACTATTCCAGGCGATCTCGATTTCCAGCACTGGTTATTCGAGCGCTAATTTCTCTGAATGGCCGGTATTCAGTCAATTTGTCCTTCTGTTATTGATGATAATCGGTGCTAGTGCTGGTTCCACAGGAGGTGGTCTAAAGGTCCTAAGAATACGCATTGCATTCGAGTTAGCTAAGCGAGAGGTCATCCGTATCATTCAGCCGAAGAAGGTCATTGCAATTCGCTTCAATGAAAATGTCGTTGATGAAAGTAGAATCTGGATTATACTCGGAATGGTTAGTTCTTGGATGGTTTTAGTTACTATATCTATGCTTACAATTTCATTCCTAGAACCTAATTTGTCTCTAACAGACGTTTCCTCAGTATCTATTTCATTGCTAGGTAATACTGGCCCTGGTCTAGGCTCATTTGGACCGGCTGACGCCGCTTCCACTTGGGCTGATCTTAATCCATTGTCGATGTTTGCTTCTACAATTCTAATGTGGCTCGGTCGTCTCGAACTTCTTACTGTTCTAGTTCTACTTCACCCACGGACATGGGCTGGTTCTAACTGAGATTGGATGTGCTTTGCAATGATCACCACAAAGGATGTTGAGGACGCTCAAAAAAAGTGGGGCCAAGGAATTGTAGAGATATCTTCAGTATATTCCGAAGGTGGTGACTTTGTAAAAAGGGCCGAATTACATATTGATTCACTTTATGATTACAAAGATGGAAGTGTCCTATTCAAGCCTACTTTTGCAAGCGAAGTACAGTTCCGTTCGACATTCGATTCAGCCTTATCTTATTTTGTTGGTGAGAATGGGGTGTGCTCCGAAGATACCGGTTTCGCAATTAAAGGTTGGACCAAAGTAAGGTTTCAGAATGATAACGTAATTATTCAAGATTCAACTGCTTTGGCGATGGGCAATTATTTCTTCACAACTGCAGAAGGCGATGAAGTGAAGGTTGAGTATTCATTTGGATATACAAAAGACAGTGAAGGTAATTTACGGATTTGTCTTCATCATTCCTCTGTACCTAGTCCATAATGAATCAATGGGTACCC
>DAPQ01000041.1:13480-14572 GCA_002502175.1 Euryarchaeota archaeon UBA19
TACCCTATGATTCAGAAAGAATCTAGAGAAAATTGCGTGGATTCATCCTCTTCTTCTTTTGTGGATTCAGATTTATCCTCTGTGATTTTCTGAGTTGGTTGAGGGATTTCTTCCCAATCATCACTAGGCAGAGATTCATCGAATGCGGCGAGAATCTTCTTAGCCTCCCTTCTTGATTTAGGAATCCCGTGCAAAGATAGGTGGTCTTCGCCACTCAACCCCAAATTCATAGCCAAAGAAAAGTCCTCTGGATTCCCACCAAGCGATTCATCGTGAACTGCTAATAGATTCGGCCAGAGGTCTTCTCTAACAGCCGCTTTACTCGCTCCTGACTGTTCTGCTAGAGATGCTACAACACCAGAGGTTCTCCATGCCTCCCCCCCTCTTCTTAGGAAGTTAGGATAAGTTAGGAAAGGGTCGGAAGCGGAATCTTCTCTTTTTGCAGATACTGCTGCTTGGGATGAAAGAGAAGAGCCCCAATACCACGAACGATACGCTCTATTGGTGAACTTAGTCGCCAAGGCACGATCAGCAAGCACCATCGCTTTGGAAATTTCAGATAATTCTCCAGTATCGAAAACCGATTGATTATTCCAGACAAACCATGCTAACATCTCATCAGGGTCCTTGTCCGAATTCATTAGCAATTGATTTGCTTCATACCCATTATTTGCAGCATATACTTCTCGAAGCGCTCTGAACACATCGATTTGTGAATCTCTCTCCGCAACCTCGGCCAATGCTCTAACATCCTCTAGAGCGATGTGTTCTCCGCCTATTGCAGCCGCCGCTTGTAAATCTCGAACTAATGCTCGTAAATCTCCCGGATTGTTTTCAATAAGTGCCTCTACTGCTTCAGGATCCATAGATAGTTGCTCACCATCCAATACTCTATGTGCAATCCTTCTCATGTGGAGTTTCCCAACTCGCTTGAATTGGATATTTTCTGCCAAGCGCATTACTCGGTCCCTATTTCGACGCCATTGCCTTCCAGACCCCCATAATCTCATTGAATCGTTACAAGTCAATATTACAGGTTGTTCGGTAATCTTGAGCAGATTAAGAAGTTCAGCCTTACCACCTGAATCTCCT
>DAPQ01000073.1:0-232 GCA_002502175.1 Euryarchaeota archaeon UBA19
TTCTACTACTCAGATTATTCTAATGATACTGTCGTCCAGGCATTATTCCCTATCGTTAATTTGACTGAAGAAGGCCCTGGAGATGGCGATGGCGGTGATGGCCTTCTCGGTGGAGCAGTCGGAGATAGCCTTCCTGGATTCGGACTAGCAGCAGGTCTTGGAGCACTTGCAATGGCTGCAATAGCCAGTTCAAGACGTGAAGAATAATCTTCACAAATCTGCTATTGCTACT
>DAPQ01000073.1:578-14023 GCA_002502175.1 Euryarchaeota archaeon UBA19
GTCCTTGATGCGAACTTTACCTTCTGCCCATTCATCGGGCATTACCATGACTAATCGAGTAGCACCACAACGTTCTGCATGCTTGAATACCCACTTCATCTTCTTGTCTTCAAGCACAAGATCGACAGTTCGGCCAGAAGAACGTAGTTTCGCGGCAACCTGCATGGCTGCACCACGAAGTTCTGATTCCCATGCCAAATACAACATCGCCGACTCCATTAGATAATTCAGGAAGTAATCCTTTGTCGGCTAGAAGCTCCATGACCACCATGTCACCGAAGCCGAAACCGGTGGCTGGCAAATCATTCCCGCCCAAAGTGCCGATGAGTTTGTCATAGCGTCCACCACCACAAATTGCGCGTAGGTTTCCTGCTCTATCGTGTGCCTCGAACACGGGGCCAGTGTAGTAAGCAAGACCTCGTACAACCGAAGCATCGAATGATACCCAATCTGAAATTCCGTAAGAATCACACAAAGAGAACAAAGTTTGCAACTCGATTAATGCCTCACTGTCAGAGGCAAGAGCGGATGAAAGAGATTCCAAGTTTGTAATTCCAAGTACTGACCGTATGGTCGAAATAGAATCGGATGATAGTCCTAAATCGCTTAACTGCGCCTCGATTACATCTTCAGGTAATTTATCCATTTTATCGACGATAACACATGTTTGTGCGAATATCTCCCCTTCTAGGCCAAGAGACCCTAGAACCTCTTCGAGTACTTTGCGACTGCTAATTCGGATGACTAAGTCCTCTGAACTGAGGCCGACTGAATCGAAAAATTGGACAAGAACCGAAAGCAATTCTGCATCAGCCTCTATTCCATTCATTCCCCAAATATCGACATTCCATTGGTAATGTTCGCGACCCCTACCTCTCTGGGTTCTTTCATATCTCCAACATTGTGGAATAGAATACCACTTGATAGGTAGCGCAAGCCCACCGGCTCTAGCCATTACCATTCGGGCTAAGGAAGGAGTCATTTCCGGCCTAAGCGCAACTCTTCTTCCACCTTTATCTTCGAAATTGTATAGTTGCCCGACAATCTCTTCTCCAGCCTTCCGAGTGTACAACTCTTCGCTTTCTAAAACCGGAGCATCGTATTCCTCAAATCCGTGAGAGCGAGCGGCTGAGTGGAAGCGCTCAAAGAGCCAATTTCGAAGCCGCATATCCTCGGGATAGAAATCCCGAGTGCCTCGAACGCCCTGAGTCATATCACGCAGGGGTCATCATTCATTCTTCAAGCCCTACGGCTCTCCCGGAAGGTTTCGAGCCGTTCCGCCCTAGTCACTCGACCATCCGATAGTGGAAATGCATAGAATCTAAGACCAACAAATGTTAGGAATCCAAAGGCAGTTGTGTTGATCGCCCAAGACATTAGTTCACCCAATTCAATTATCTCGACAAATATGTAGAATGTGAATGTAGATACCGCCCATAAAATCGAATAAACTATCATCATTTTAGTAAAACTAGTGCGAATGTTTGAATCGGATTCGAAGGTTAACCATCGATGCAAAACATATGCTTGCAGACAACTAATTGCAAAGGATACCGCCCAGCCAAAAGTTTCTGGGGAACTCGTAAGTGTCAGGTAATTGGAAAATATCCAATATAGTACAGCAAATATTGCAACGTTAATACAACCAACCGAACAGTACATCACATATTCGCGAAATAACTTGGCCCAAGGATAGTCCTCACTAACAAGCAAACCATTCCCTCACGCTTGGTCATAAGAATAACCAATGTCGGCCTCTATCACTGATCCTGTATGTGGTCTAGTCTCGCCATAGTCATCCACGAATGACCCCGGTAGGGCTTCTCCTACCTCTACAATGAACGGATCGTCACCGCCTGGTAAGGTGTCAATTGGAACTTCTGCGCCTTCTGGAACGTTTCTGTAAAGCGGTCTTGGTTCTAGTGTGAAATTGCCTGAAAGCACAGCCAATGGCCAAGGATTACTGGTTGTAGGAACGATTCGATTGATTATGATAAATCGGTTTAGTCCGATGAATAAGCCAGCGGTTATTCCCCAGAATAGCAAGATGATGGAAATTCCATTTGCATTTGTTGGATCCCATGGGTTGTCTACATTTGCTAGCATATCTGCAAAGTATGATAGAATCAAGACGCTGAACATTAGTGGGAAGCCAAGATACATGATGTAATCCCACCACTTTCCAATCCACCAATCATTGTCTCCAGTATTGATGAAATCATCTCGGAAGGAGGAGACACCATTGTCTAGGTAGTCTCGTAAAGAGAAGCCAGAGATATCATTCTCTTCCTGCCATGCACGATAACGATTCCAGCCATACTTCCAGATTGAGTAAGCGATGAAAAGACCGCTGAACATTAGCCCGTATCCCCAAATGTGGTCTTGTACCTCTAGGAATTGTGGGAAAGCAACACCTGTTGAATCGTCGACCAAAATCCATGTTGCTGCACTTGGTAATCCAAAGAAGAAGATTGCAAGGCTAGTGAATCCAACCGCTTGAGGTCTCTCGATGCCGTGGTCGACGAAGTTTCTGACACAAAGCTCGACTGTTGAAATCATAGAAGTTAGCGCTGCAAAAGACAACGCTAGGAAGAACATTGTAACCATCGCTAATTGTACCACAGGTCCACCAGGAGCCTGAGCAAAGACTTCTGGAAGCACTAGGAAGGTGATTGCACTGCTTCCCCCACTAACCGCAGCCAGCGGGTCATCGACTACTGCGAATACCGCCATCATCACAGTTAGACCTGCGATGATTGAGATGCTATTGTTTGCAAGGCACATAGTCGCGGCATTGAGAGTTGTATCCTCGTCCTTTCTCATGTAGACTGAATAGGTAATTGCCATACCCATTCCAGCCGAACAGGACCAAGCGGATTGTGAAAGTCCGTTAATCCAAGTTTCAGGCTGGACGAGATATTCTGGCTGAATACTGAACATGTAGACAAAACCATCCAAACTGCCGTCTTCTAGATCCATTACGAATGATAGGAATAAGGCAGCAAATAGTAGAACGAATAGAGATATCATCAAACTGACATTGACCTTTTCGATTGCCTTCGCCCCTTTCCAAATTGCCAGCATAGTGATTGCTACGGCAATCGCTTGGAAGAAGACCACTTCCATTGGATTCTGTAAGAAGGAATTCCAAACCTCAACGGTGTCTACCTCAGAGCCTAATCCGCCTCGGATTGCAGTCTGGAAGTAATTGATGCACCAGCCTGTTACGACCGCATAATAGAATCCAATAGCGGTTGAAATCCAGGCTGTCCAGAGACCCATCCAAGCGAAGCGCTTACCTGCGAAAATTCGGAATGTTCCGACAGTTCCGGTTCGGCTCCTCTTTCCTAAAGCGAATTCAGCGATAATCAGTGGAACTGACCAAAGGAATAGGAAAATCAACCAAGGAACTAGGAAAGAACCTCCACCATTAGCACCAACCATTCTTGGGAAACGCCAGATGTTTCCTGTACCAATTGCTGCACCTATGGTCGCGAAAATCAGACCTAAACGGCCACTAAACTCGTCTGAGCCACCTTCTGCCATCAGACATCCTCCTCATCGATAAGGTGACTTTGGTCATCGGGTAAACCAATTACTCCGCCTTCGTCGTCGAACATCGCCTTGAGGGTAAATCCGAGACCACCCCAAACCATAGTTGCGATGAAAGCGAACATCAGCAATGCCATTATTCCCGAACCAAATGGTGCTCGATAAGGAATGGATAATTCGTAATAATTCGCAGTATCTGCGTCTGGATAAGTGAATGGGAATGCACCATTTGTAGTTCCTAATTTTGCCTTGTAGTGGATTTTACCAACTGCGGTATCAGGCAATGGGATATCGGCAAAAATAATCGTGCCATTGGAACCATCCAACAGAGTACAGGTTTCATCTTTTTCCTCAAAAGGTTCCAGAGTCCAATCTACAGAAACCCATTCTGTGGGACCAAAGTCATCTTGCTGGCGAGTTGGTTCTACAAACCTCCACATCAGATGCGTTCTGTTGATATCAGAAGTGAATGGGAATGTCTGTTCAATACACATACTAATAGGAACCTCCCCCCTTGGTGGAACTACAATATCTGAAGGAGTTTCAATCCATTGAGTGCTGGTAGTGTTCTCTATTCCGACAACTGCCCTATACCTCGGGTCGTCTGCGATTTCAACCATGTACCATGGAACTCCGACATTGCGAACTGCAATATGAGCAATATCTTCGGGATATTCATGGAAGGCATTACCGATTTCCATAGTGTAACAGTATGAATTGTGGACACCATAGTGCCAGTCACAAAAGTCTCCAGTAGTTGGATACAAATCAGAAGACTGTAAAGCCGTATATTCGGTCATATCTCCCATTATATTTCCGTGGTATTCCAGGAATTCTTGATCTGGATTATCACAATCTGTGCAATGACCCCATGGCCACAATACCAATTCAGAAAACGAGTGCCAGGACAATGTTGCCTTGAATTCGGATGCACCATCTCCATCGTCATCATTCATTTCTGTCATATCTTGAATGAATTTTGTCTCAGGCTCACTATTTCCTCCAAGCCAATCTTCGTCGATTTGTCCATCTGCATCATCATCGCTACCATCAACATGATCTTCATTGATGAGGCCGTCACCGTCATTATCCTCGTAATTTACAGGCCCGTTGTAGACGTCATTATTCGGACCTGAGGAGTAACAAGCTCCTGGGAACAGAGGGCCTGTTGCTCCAAGTGGAGCACCCCATTCATACTGATAGTTCCGATTCAAATCTACTCCATCGCAAGAAGAATCTACTTCCTCATCAACATCTGGAAGAGGGGTAACACCGGTCACAGTATTGTCTCGTAGATTCTTTCTCCAACCACTGCGGTAGCAATTTTCCCATGCTGTTGGGCCACAGTATTCTTCCATGTCATATCTTACTCCATCTGTGTTCAGCATTGGAATCAGGTATATTTCACGGGTGTTAACCATGTCTGTGATGAACTGCTCAGAGAAATCTTCGTCGACACCTAAATCTCCAGGACCGCAAGCAATTCCATCTCCATTGGAGTCCTGAGCAGATGCGTTCAAACTTAGACAATCTCCATCATTGTCGACTCCATCCCATCCATCTTCGTCAATTAGTCCGTCGCCATCGTTATCGATACCAGCCATTCCATAGTAGTAGGTCAACTGTTCCAGAAAGAACATTGGTACCTCGAAAGACATCCATTCCCGTGCATGGTGGTTTCCTACAAGCATTATGTCGGGTCTGTCAGCATAATTTCCATTATCACCGTTGAATTCATTGTATTCTCCATCGCCAACATTTGCTGTAATTTTCATCCAAGGGCTTCTGTGATTGTAATACCAACCCTCATATTCGGTAGCGGTCATTTCATCTCCTCTTGCATTTACCCCACCCAAGAGTCCTTCGTGGTATTCTAGGAAGTTGGGGTTACGGTCTGCAAGGAACTGCATCCTGTCCTTCATTGAGAAATAGTCGTGGTAGGATCGGAATTGCAACTGGTCATTTGATTCATGGGCCCAAGGAAAAATCTGGTTGACGTAATCATCTGACCATATGTCCTCTGGAGCAAGTCCTGTATCAGCATCTTGTGCAGAGACTGGAGCAACCATCGCAATAGGAGCTGCTACCGAAAGCAAAAGTGGTAAAATTAGGGCGATGGCGGGTATTCTGCGGGCTCGATAAACCTCTTCAGAGGCCGATGATGAATTGCTGGTTGCCATGGGAACAAGGCTGTCGACATCGCAGTTGGTATTCAACGTCTCGCAACTCGGTCCATAGGACCGACGGGGGATTTATGTGGGGTTGGTCGACGGCAAAACCATGCAAGTTGACGAGGAGACCACCGCTGAGAGCACCGGATTTCCAGCAGATATACTGAATGATTTCATGGCTGGAGACGAGATTTTTCTAGGATTTTCAGGTGGCACAATAGGCGTAGTAGTTGGATTAATCGTAATCTCTGTGCTCGGTGGAATTATCTCTAGAAGATTCCTATTTCCGAGAATTATGGACTTAATTTCAAAATCTGAGCGAATTGATGGCAAAACCTTGCTTGCTCCAAAATCACTCGGCTGGATGATGGGATTCCTCATCTTCTCGGAAATGATGTCTTGGTTGCAAAATAACTCAGAACCAGTATGGGATTCTTCCATCGCTGAGAACGCTATTGAGTGGTCTTTCACTTTCTTTCTTCTTGGAATGTTACTTGCAGCATATCGTTTAGTTGACTATCTAGACGCATTTATTGTAGTCGAAGGAGAAGAAAATGCAGCTAGCAGACGTTCACTTGCGAGTGTCGCTGAATCTGTTGGACATCTCGTGGTTGCACTTCTTGCAGCATTCGTTGTTGCGGGTCTTTTCGGCCTGAATTTGAATGGATTAATCGCCGGTTTAGGTATCACTGGTCTTGCGCTAGCATTGGCTGCTAGAGACAGTGTTGCAAACATCTTCGGAGCTATTTCGATAATCATCGACCAACCATTCAACGTTGGAGATTGGATTCTTGTTGATGACATCGAGGGTGAAGTGGTGCAGATTGGTCTGCGTACCACATTAATCAGATCCTCAGCAGACACTCTGATTACCATTCCAAATTCAAATCTGGTAAATTCACCGGTTGAGAATTTTAGCCAAAGGAGATTTAGAAGAATCCAACCAAAATTTGAGTTTGAAGCAGATTCCGACCCTACTTCTCTGAAAGATTTTTGTGACAAATTATTGGCTAAGGTCAAGGACGACCCGCGAGCGGTTAAGGATGACGATTCTTGGGTCAAAGTAAACGCATTTGGCCCTTCGAAGGTAACCGTGTCCTGCAACTTCTATTCTGTACAATCTTCTTCATCCCAACGCGAAATGACCGAGGACTTACTACTGCTTGCTAAAGAAATCGCGAAAGATTGTGGCCTAACATTCCATGAACCGCGCCTACGTCGCTGATTTAGAGGGGCGCGATTCATGACAATACTGGTACTGATTAGGCACGGCCAATCAGTGTGGAATGCAACTAATCGCTTCACTGGTTGGACTGATGTCGAACTCTCAGAAAAAGGAGAGGGCGAGGCTGCGGCTGCTGGAGAACAATTAGCCGATGTTCGCTTTGATGTTGTACATACTAGTGCATTAATCCGCGCTCAAAAGACTGCTGAAATTGTGATGAGCAAGAATAGAGTGTCTGGAGAAATTGAAACTAAACAAGATGAGCGATTGAATGAGAGGCACTATGGTGACTTGCAGGGCCTCAATAAGGCCGAGACTGCAGAAATCCATGGAGCGGAACAAGTCCATATCTGGAGACGCTCATTTGACGTTCCTCCGCCAGGTGGCGAATCTTTGGAAATGACCGCCGAGAGAACAATCCCATATTTTGTCGAGGAAATCATTCCTGATCTTGATTCGGGAATGAATGTCCTTGTAGCCGCACATGGCAATTCATTACGTTCAATCGTAATGCACATTGAGGAAATTTCGCCAGAGGAAATTACCAAGCTCGAGATTCCAACTGGAGTTCCAATGTACTACGAATTTGACAACGGAACGATTAGCCGATTAGAATAATCAATGGATTGACTCTTCGGCAGGTGGTGCCGCTGAGTGATATCGATAACGGAGGAATATTGCGATTGCGATTAGAACAATCGGAGTTGATGGAAATATCATATCTCCCTCGTTTGCGAATCTAATCCAATTCCCTATACCCATTATTCCGAGGATTCCAGACATCGTTGAAATGGCAGATAAAATTCGAGAATTGAATAGAGCCTTCTGCAACAGTGGAACTTTCTCGATGATGGTAACTGCCGGTTCTGGTCTGCCCGATTGGTGAGATACTGCCTCTACAACATCGAGCATAGCTTGCTCATATTCCCAAATAACCACTCCACCTGTGTGAGCACTAAAGGAACGCTTACTACACCATTTAGCGGGTGCTTTAGACGACCAGCCATGAATCAAAGCAGCCCTTAAGGTGCTTATTTCTAATTCGGTTTCTGAATTCCAATGTAGGCGAGATAAGTCATGCAATAGGCTTGCAAGGTCACGAATTGCTGGAAGATCTAAGTTGGTTTCAATGAGACCGTGAGCAAGCCTAGAAGGTCCTAATCTAATTGTCATCCTACCCTTCTCATCTTGCGAGAACATACTGAAACGAACATCTCCGAGACTGAGCGTCGCTGGCGCCCCTCGAGTAAATGGTGCTCTCCATAGAGCAGAGGCTTTCAGCCGTTGTTCGATTTCTCCAAATCTCTCATTCCAGCGTTTTTGGTCCGGAGGATTTGTCCATTCCTCTTCGGCAGCTTTGTGATAATCGCCTAAATTAGCCCCGCAACGGTAGATGAGTGCTTTCGCCGAGTTCAAATCATTACGCTGAAGATGATCCATGAGTACTAACTTTGCATCCGTAATTGCTGCTTTTTCTCTACGTAAGAGAATTAAATCCAATTCATCATGCTGAAAGCCTCCACAAGGGATGTTGGAACCTTCTGGAGCGATACGGGAGCGTGGTCGAAGGTTCGGACCGCCCCATGGTTGTACCTCGGCTATCCAATTACCGTCCGCCGCTTCTATGGAATACACTGGCCCCCTATCGGTAGCCTCTACGCGAATACTGCTCACTTCTGCCGGAACTTCTCCCCAGGGTTCCAACTCCTCAGTTGCAGCGTTCCAACCTTCAACAGTGGCTAGAGATTCATTTGGCTCAAGAAGGTTCAATCTGAATCTCATCCCTCTCATGAGATGTGCTGTGAAGCCTACAGGGGGCTCTGTGTCGCAATCGACCTCCACCATTGCGGCGGGACGCCATGCGCTGTTGAAGGCTGAATCCGACTGCGACACGACCAGCCGAAGCGCAATGAGGGCTTGATGGAATCGGTTGGGGGAGTTCTTTACTTTCCAAAGGCTTGATTCGGGATTGGCTAGACGATTGGCTATGATGGAGGCACCGATTGAGATGCCGTTGGCCGTCGATATGGATGGCACACTAATTCTGACTGACATGAGTGTGATGAGCGCTAAGCGTGTATTTCTCCGTAAACCATGGACGATATTTTCGACAATATTTCTTGAATTGACGGGAAAGAGAGCGAAATGGAAGAAGAATCTTGCTCGTCAGTTGAAATTTGACCCTGATGAATTACAGTACCATGAAGCATTTGTTGACTGGTTAACCGGAGAAAGTGCTAGAGGAAGGAAACTCATTTTGGCGACTGCATCGGACCGATTGGTGGCTGAGATAATCGCAGCACATGTTGGTTTGTTTGACGATGTAATGGGATCGGATGGGAATATCAATCTGAGAGATCATAAGAAGGCGGAGGCATTGATTGCAAGATATGGTGAGAAAGGATTTGGATACGCCGGAAATAGCGTTCATGACATTCCTGTTTGGGACCATGCAGGACAGGTAATCGTAGTAAATCCTGAGAGAGGCCTATTGGACAAGGTAGGGGATTCAGCGGACCTTGTTTTTGAGTGATTTTTGTGAATCAAATGCGAACCTTTGCCGCCGACGACCTTTAGCGCAGTAGTCATTTGGTTTAGACATGGGAAGAACCCGCAGTGCGTTAGGGCGTAGAATTGATGCTCTCGCTCACTGGCTACTGCGGTGGCGACTTATTGCAACTCCAGCCAAATGGGTAGCGAATTCTAGGCTGGCATGGAGTTTCATTTCTCGTACTGACAGAATCAGAAGGAATCGACTTCGTGAGAGGGTGATTTCCTCAGGACCGGATATGATGCCAAAGCATATCTCGATGATTATGGATGGTAATCGAAGATTCGCATGGAATCGTTCATTGCAAACAGAAGCGGGTCACTCTGCTGGAAAGCAGAAATTGAAGGAAGTCATGCGTTGGGTTCTCGACCTAGAGATTCCTTACCTAACCGTCTATGCGTTGTCTACTGAGAACCTATCCTCTCGAGATGATAATGAACTCGAGACCCTATTCGATCTCTATGTATCTGGACTGGAAGAAATTTCACAGGACCCATTGATTCATGATAACAAGGTTAGAGTTCAGGTAGTAGGACGAAAGGAGCTACTTCCTGATAGAGTTCGAGATGCAATCAAAAAAGCAGAAGATGCAACCTCGCAGTACAGCGATTTCCTATTCACAGTCTGTCTTGCATATGGCGGCAGAGAGGAAATTGTCGATGCGGTCAAGGAAATCGCCGAGGCCCATGCTTCTGGTACGATTGAACTCGATTCAATCGACCCATCAACTATCTCAAATAGACTCTATACTGCAGATTTACCAGACCCTGATTTAGTAATCAGAACCTCGGGTGAAGAAAGGGTTTCGAATTTCCTTTTGTGGCAGATAGCCTATTCAGAACTATACTTCTCCGATGTACATTGGCCATCTTTTGGTCGAAGAGACCTATACGAAGCGATTGAAGATTATCAAATGAGGAAGAGACGCTATGGAAGCTGAAGAGAATACCAAGCGTTGTTCTACATGTGGTAGGGATGGATATCATAGTCCATCGGTTACCGTTGATGCCGTAGCGGCAAGAGAAACCAATAATGGACTCGAATTGCTGATGATAGAACGTGGTCCAGACCCAGCAGTATGGGAAGGAATGTGGGCATTTCCAGGGGGTTTTGTCGATTATGGAGAAGACCCAGAAGATGCGGTTCTACGTGAATTACAGGAAGAAACCGGCATAGAAGGCCAAAATCCCAGAGTTTTGCATGTACTAGGTGCACCGGGTAGAGATCCTCGAAAACACTGTGTGGGTCTTTTCTATCTCGTTGATGCTGATATCGATACCGAGCCGGAAGGGGCGGACGACGCAGTATCGGCTGCATGGGTGCCGATCGACGAGCTGACCAAAGATACCGTCGCCGCAGACCACTTGGATATCGTGGATATGCTTAGGGAATGATGAGGGAATAACCCTATCATCCGAGTTTGACTGGTTTGTGCATGAGTAAGAAGCAACCAATCTATGCAGGCGTAAAACCAATGTTTCCATACAATCCTTGTATGGTTGTTGGAGACGATATTTGGGTCGCCGGTCAAATTGGAATTGACGGTGGCGATTCTATGGCTGAACAGGCCGCCAGCGCATTATCAAAAATCGATGCACTGCTAGGCGAAGCCGGATCAGATAAAGCAGATTTGGTTATGGTCATGGTGCTACTAGAAGATATGGCTGAATTTGGCGAATTTAACGAAGTCTACGCTGCTTGGTTAGAGGGTACTATTCTTCCTGCTCGTGCCGCTTATGGTGTAAGGGAATTACCTGCAGGTGCAAAGGTAGAGGTCGTGGCTCGGGCTGTACGGGGTTCCGGGTCGAATTGAGCCTTCAAGATTCGATTATTCACTTGCCATAGCCACGATGGAATGATGAAGGAAAAGTGCTCCGTCTAATCCATGAGTGTGTTCAAGGCCTACGATATTCGTGGGCTGGCCGGTAGTCAACTGGATGCAGAGTTCGCCCGTAGGTTGGGGTCTGCACTGGTTACTCATGTCGATGCTAAATCAATTGCAGTGGCTCGAGATATTCGTGAATCAGGACCTGAATTATATGAGGCTTTTTTGCTGGGAATAACCGAATCAGGGGCTGATGTTATCGACCTTGGAATTACTACTACTGGAGTCTTATATCGGGCCACTGTGGACTTGTCTGTCGATGCAGCAGTGGCAATTACTGCGAGCCATAACCCTCCTGAGTATAACGGATTCAAGATTTGTCGAGGGACTTTACCAATGGCTGGAGAAGAATTGCAGGAACTGAAGGCTACTTTCGATGCAGGTGATTTCCACAGCGGGTCTGGAACAATAACTGAGATGCCAGAATTTGAAGAACAAGTATTGCAGACCATCGTAGAAAATGCAGGAATGCCTCAACGCTCAATCAGAATCGCAATCGATTGTGGCAATGCTGTACCTGGTCCATTGACAGTATCTCTAATGCAAAAACTTGGAGTTGACTTAGTACCAATTCATTGTGACTGGGACAATACTTTCCCTAACCACCCTCCTGACCCAACACGGCAGAAGAATATGGTCGATTTATCGAAAGCCGTAGTTGAGAATAATTGTGAATTTGGAATCGGTATGGATGGAGATGGAGACCGGATAGGAGTGGTTGATGAGAAAGGCCGATTCATACACCCGGACCGTTTAATGGCGGTAATTGCGGCAGATGTTTTGGTTGATCGCCGCGATGGAACAGAGGCGGAGCGTACCGTTTTCTTCGATGTAAAGTGCAGTATGGCACTAGAAGAAGCGATACTAGCTAGTGGTGGAGTGCCAAAGATGGTGCGTACCGGACACTCATTCATGAAGAGAGAATTACGAAGTAATCCAGAAGCGGTTATGGCAGGTGAAATGTCAGGTCATTTCTTCCTCCATGATAGATGGCCCGGATTCGATTGCTCGCTATACAATGCAGCTCGTTTGCTGGAAATAGTCGGACGTGATTCTTCACCCAAGGATGGTGGGATGAGTTTCTCACAGAGATTTGCTAACCTACCAGATTACCCTTCAACAGATGAAACAAAAATTCCGTTAGTTGCAGGAAGAGAAGAAACCATGGCGGCTGTAGAACATGCATTTGCAGATATGGAAAAGTCGACTGTGGACGGAATCAGAGTTCGCTATTCTGATGGTTGGTATCTTTGCAGACCCTCGAATACAGAGCCGATTTTGGTAATGCGAGCAGAAGGTCGAGACGATTCAGCACTGGCAGCAATTATTGAGGACGTTAACTCCCGAATTGGTCATATGCTGGATTTGAGTAACCTCAGATGATTACTCCATTCCGCCATCGGTTAACATTAGTGGTATTGCTACAATTATACCACAAATAGCATAACAGAAAATACCGCAAACTCCAGATCCTACGCCCATTATGGCACCAAAACCACCTGTATCTGCAGTATCCATGGCATTACCTTGAATTGTAGATATTACAATCGAAGAAATCCAAGCAATAGCAAATGCCCCAAACATAAGCCAAATACCTTTTTTCTGGTATTGAGTAATCTGATAACCAGCGAAAATAGAAATTACTCCCACTATAATTGAAGATAGTATGGCCACAACAAAATATTCTGTCGGATAGCTTATCGGATTCCCTTCAAGATCCGTCGCTCCAAAATCCGACAGCAGGGTTAGTGGCGATCCGAGTAAATTGAACGCTCCCCAGATGATAACCAGTATCCCAATTACCTTTGCAGCTTGGTTCTTCTGAACTGGGTAATTCGGACCAGTGTTGACGAATACTCTTCCCGCATCTACTACTGTTGGTTCTGTTGTACCTTCTAGAGTACCAGAGTTTAGCTCTTCTTCCATACCTAATTCTAATTACTCAGGGCTGATTAGTATTTTGGCGTCATTTCTCTAACGAAACTTTTCTGCAGAATGTTGCAGTGCTTCGATAACCGGCATTCTATCTCCACAAAGCATCTGCAAACAGGCTCCTCCACC
>DAPQ01000011.1 GCA_002502175.1 Euryarchaeota archaeon UBA19
CACCCCTAAACACGTAGTTTAGTACCATAGCCCTCACAGTTTTAGCATGCCCGAGGGGCCAGAGATTCGGAGGGCAGCTGACAGAATTTCGAAGAAGTTAGTTGGTAACCAAATAGAATCTGTGAATATTATCTACCCCCCCATTGTAGAATATCAAGAAATTCTTGGGAAATCTCAAGTCGAGTCTGTAACAACACGCGGCAAAGCCATGCTGACTCGATTTGATTGCGGATTGAGCATGTATTCTCACAATCAACTGTATGGTCGTTGGACAGTAAATCGTCGTTCGACCGAAATGAATTGGAATAGATCACTTAGAATTGAATTCCTTACCGATAAATTCGCAGTTAGGCTATGGTCAGCAACTGATGTAGAAATCATTCCCACCTCGGCGGAGGAGAATCATCCATTCATAGCCAAACTTGGGCCTGATATTTTGGATGATTATTGTACTCCTTCGGTCATCTATGAACGTTTGAATAGTAAGAGGTTCCGTAACAGAAATGCAGCCTCACTAATGCTAGATCAGTCATTTATCGCTGGCCTAGGCAACTATCTTAGAAGTGAAATACTACATCAGTCAGGTGTTAATCCCAGTGCTAAACCAAGACTTCTTTCTGACGACAAACTTCAACGCTGGGCTGAAAAGACAAAAACTCTGAGCGTACTTTCCTACGAAACTGCAGGCCTCACAGTGCCTGAAGGTGTAGCAATGGAAGGAAAGGAAAGAGGTGAGCCAAGGCGTTCTTATCGCCACTCTGCATTTTGTAGAAACGAGTTACCATGTCATTATTGCGGAACTGAAATTGTCAGAATGAGGGTTGCCAACAGAAGATTGGACTTTTGTCCAGAATGCCAAAAAACCTCTAATTCCGATTGAATCATACGGTAGTTATTGAGTTACATTGAAGTTTGCAAGTCCTATCCGAATTTATGACACAGTGGGAATATAGAATTGTAGAAGATTCAGATGCAGCGTATAGCCAGATTACTGAAATGTTGAATGATTTAGGTAGTCAGGGTTGGGAATTAGTTTCAGTGAGAGGCAAAAAGCCGGGAAAACTCAAGGTGTTCTACTTCAAGAGACCCCTTTGAAACCCCATTGACTCATCACCGAGTCATAGGATACCCAATGATTCGGGTATAATTAATCGAAATTCCTAGACAATTCGACTTTGATAATCTCTGCAATTTCCTCAGCGACCCCTGTGCTGGAAATCCCCCTTAGTGTCCCTATTTTTTTCCCCTCGCTTCCTATTAGTACGCCATCGTAGGTGATAGTCTTGTGGCCTTCATCGTTAGTCCTCACTATTTCGTTTAACTCGATGCTTGTTATCCCTTCTCTAGGATGTCTTTCAATAAAGCTTGGAGATTTGGAGATTAGACCTCCAGGTCGAACCGCCTCAATATAGTCGTCATAGATGTTGAACTTAATCGGGTCCTTGATGATTAGACCAAGCCATAGGGGGGTTGTGATACCTCCTATGATGCCAAAAGCAGTGAGTACTACGCCTTCTATTACCAATCCATATTCATACGAGGTTAGTACGAAAGGATCAATCGCTTTAGTTAAGCCAAGGATGATAACAATCAAACCAACCAGGATTCCTTGTCCTACAAACAATGCAATAAGGGCAAAAAATCCCGATTTGTTTGATACGGTCTTACTTGACATGAATATATCAGAGGACATTTGAAGAAATACTTTCTCTCGGTATCCCCAACTCTATGATTCGCGGATATTGACCTCGATGTTCCCATCCTTTAGCCGAGTTTCATAGATTTCCAAATCCTTCTGTTTACTGAATTTTCCAACTAATTTTCCATAAGGAGGGAATATTGGAAACGGTGACCATTCAATCAATTCTCCAGTTTCTATATTGTGAGTTGTTTGGTGTAGTGGGCATGTGATACAATCATCCTTCACCTTACCACCGTAGGCGAGAGGCCATCTCATATGTCTGCAGAGAGCTTCTGTAGCATAGTACCCATCATCTTCGTCAAATTGACCGATCAGAATCATCTTTTTTCCAACGGTCAGCATTTTTTTCTTTCCAGGTTTCAACTTCGATGATTTAATTGCGAATTTCCAAGCCAAAATATCACCTCATCAAATCAATAATTTTCGAACCTAATTTGCTAACCTTCTTGCACATTCTTCAAGGCTTTCACCTTCATTTCTAAGTCCTCGAATATAGTTCGGAATAGATGAATTAGAATTTTCCAAATCCCTCAGATCTCCTATCCACTCTAACTCGGTTTTTTCCTTCTCAGAGTTTTCTTGCCATTCGTGAACACTCCAAACAGAACATCCTGAATCGTCATCACTCTGGACTTGTTTGAACCAAGGAATGACTTGTGGTTCTCGAACTAAATCGTGCCTTTGCACGAATCTAACAATGCAGTCATCCTTGACAAAATTCCACCCAGCATCCTGAAGCCAATCTTCCGATATACCATCTTCTGCCCCCAATTGAAACCAGATTAGAGGAGGAGATTCGTAATTGCGAAGTAGCAATTTCCTAACTGCCTCTCTTGCTCTTTCAGGTGCAAGAAAGAGAACAACAATCTCCGGCTCAATTCCGTCCTCGATCATAGGCCTAATTGGGTATCCAGAAATGCTAGCCCCCGCATCCCTAGGATGAATCGGGATTGGATTCCAGCCTCTCTCTGAAAGGTCGTAAACTGCAGAATGAGCAGGTCTTTCTGGATTTACTCCAGCACCTAGAATATGTACGAATTTGGTTTGTAAAACCAAATCAATCAATTGCCTAGAATCTTCCATTACCATACCTATACGCTACAACCATTAAATTTCTGAGTAGTAGTCAA
>DAPQ01000048.1 GCA_002502175.1 Euryarchaeota archaeon UBA19
TCTTGCCGTTTTGAATTGACTCTTGGCTTTGCCGCTTCAAGCATCAAAGCACTGGGGTCTAGGCAGACTAAATCAACTCCAGAAACATCCTCAGCAAAGCTACCTGGTCCACATCCAACTTCGAGAAGTTTGGCATCTTTACTAGGCAACCGTTCCCTTACCATTCGCCTCCATTTGTCGACTTGACCGATGGTCGCAAAGCGGTTTATTCGGTCGTAAACAGGGATGGTTGCTTCTAGGTTTAGAATCAACTCGTCCCAGTCGTCTGAGCCGATGGTTTCGTGGTCCACGAATGCCTTCGGGGCCGGACCTATATTTGGTTGGTTTGGGAAGAGGTGCCGCAAAGTATCTGCTGATGCATTTCTCAAGTATCGAAGGTTAGCATGATATACCCATTTCCGGTCGCCCGCCTCACCAAAGGTGAATGAAATGGGTAACGCAGATGTACTCCGCACCATAAGGGAAGCAGAAGAGGCCGCTGCTGCGGCCATATCAAAGGCCGAATCAGAGGCTACAAGTATTGTCCAAAAGGCTAGGTTGGAAGCCGCTGAGTCGCTTCAGACAGGACGCACTGATTCTGAAGCAGAAGCACAGAAAATCGTCGCTGATGCTCGTGCAGCGGCAGAAAAGGAAGCCGGAACAGTATCAGCCGATGGAGATGCAAGCATCGATTCAATTCACAATAGCGGAAAAAAGAACCGAGATAAGGCGGTCAACACAATTCTGGATGCATTCCGAGCGTGAAACTCAATCTAAGGAGGTCGCTAGAAATGTCACAGGTTCAGACTAGGCAGATGGGTCGTCTGACCGCTGCTGGAACTTTGGACAAGCTAGACGATACACTCAGCCTCCTTGCCCGACTAAAGGCTCTACATTTCGTTGATTATGATGGCTCAGAGGATGACTTGTCTTTGGGTACACCAAATGACAAGGCCGAGGAGATTGCAAAGTTGCTGAATAAAACTAGGGCAGCAGTTGCTCAAGTTGAGCCAGCAGGCCCTAGTAAAGCGGCTTCACTGGCTACGGTAAGAAAATCAATCGATGATGGACTAGAGGACAAAGTTGACTCGCTACTAGGCGATCTTAGTCGAATGGACGAAATTGAAAACAGCATTTCCTCACAATCTGAAGAAGAATCGGTATTGTCGTTGCTATCTCCTTTAGGAATTGATATCGAACTACTATCCGGCTACGAATCAATCACATCATTTGTTGGCACTGTAGACGACATCAAAGCGGCACAAGCAGCTGCTGGAGAAGGAATGTTTGTCAGTGGAACATCTGGGAAAACCGATGTAGTCGCAGTTTTCGTTAAGAACGAAGACGCAGACTCTGTATCATCAGCACTCTCAGAAGCGGGATTCGCAGCCATTCAGTTACCTGAAGGCTCAGGCGATCCGGCTTCCAGAATGAATGAACTGATGAATGAGAGATTAGCTCTTCAAACTGAGAGTGAAGGGCTTTCCAATTCTGTATCCAAGTGGGTTGATGACAACGGAGAGGACCTCATTTGTGGCTTAGAAGTTCTAGAAAGAGATCACGAATTGATTACTTCTCCAGTGAAAGTAGCCGTATCAGCCCATGCCTTCGTAATTGACGGCTGGGTTGAAATGGATAGGTCAGCCGACATCAAAGTCGCTCTTGGCAACGTTTGCACTGTAGTAGATGTTGAGCCATTTGTAATCCAAGCAGGGGGGGCCCATCACGACCATGATGACGAACACCATGAACCAGAGATGCCACCAATTGCTTACCAACCGAGGTCAACAACTAAGCCAATGGAATTGGTTACAGATATGGTAGGAAGGCCAGGATATGGCAGGCTCGATCCTACAGTTTTCATGTTCTTCACTTACCCAATTTTCTTCGGCGTAATGCTAGGAGACATGGCCTATGGACTTGCAACCGCAGGTCTTGGAACCTTCCTATACAGTAGGGCAGGTACAAATGAAACACTAAAATTAGGTGGCAGATTCTTACAACTAATTGGTATATCTACCTTGATTTTCGGCTATTTATACGCTGAAATAGCAGGTTTTGAAATATTCCTTTATGAAAAATTGACCTATCCTGATGGAAGTTACATGAAAGATTCAGCGGGTCATTATATGTACAGCGACAATCTATCTCCAGTCGCCTTCCTCAGCGCACTTTACTTCCCATTCGATATCGAACATGGTTACGGTTGGGAAGCATCCTATGGTTTCAGCCTATCACTTGCTTTCCCATTCCACAGGGTTGGAAGCCACATGACCGATCTAATCATCATCAGTCTCTACATGGGTTGCTTCCATGTCCTTCTAGGATTAATCATGGGATTCCGTGATATTCTACTAGTCGGAAATGGGCACGGTGGAGTTGGATTAGTCGCGGCATTCTTCGAAAAAGGAGTTTGGATGATTTTGTTGGCTGGTGGATTCATGTTTGCTCACGGATTCCTCGGTAGCTATGATGAATTATTGATGCCAGGAGTTGGCCTTATCGCATTCTCAACAATTTGTCTAATCTGGACTCTCTACAGATACCATGGCTTAGATTTGTTCGTTGCAGTCCTTATGGGTCCAGTAGAAGCAATCGGACTAATGCCTACAGTCATCTCCTATGTTCGACTTTTCGCAGTAGGAATAGTCGGAGTTAAGATTGCTGAAACCGGCAATCACATGTTCTTTGATAAAATCTCAATGGACGAGCCATTGATGGCAGTTTTGCTAATCATTGGTTGGCTCCTAGTCCAAGCATTCGCTTGGTTACTAGGTGTGTTCAGTCCAAACATCCACGCAGCACGTCTGCACATGGTAGAGTGGATGAAGCAATATTACGATTCCAGCGGACAACCGTTTTCGCCATTCGGCGGAACCTCGCAATATGTGGAGGGTGAGTAATCAACCGGCTGTCTGCTTGGGAAAAAATGGAGGAAGAAAAATGAAGAAAACCGCAATAAAAGGAATGAGTCTATTGTTCGTCTTGTTTGTCGTCGCTGCTTTTGCAACCGGCGTACAGGCACAGGATGCAGGAGACAATGAGAACACCACAGCAGGTTACGCCGCTCTCGGAGCTGGTGTAGCACTAGGTCTGGCAGCTATTGGTACTGGTATGAGCCAGGGTCCAATCGGTGCTGCAGCTGTAGGAATGATTGCAGAGGACAGGTCACGACTTGGTCACGCAATTTTGTTCACTGCTCTACCTGAGACAATTGTTCTGTTCGGTTTCCTTGCAATGTTCGTTATGCCAGGCTTAGCCTGATTGCGAAAGCAAAGAAATTGAATTTTGAATGAAATTAACGAGTTGATAATATGACTCTTGAAGCGCTAGCAGAACAGATTGCAGCCGCGGCTAAAGCCAAAGGCGAAGCAATCACAGAGGCCGCGCGAGAGCAAGCCAAAGAGATCGCATCAGAATCAGCCGCAACTAATGCGGCTGCTCGCGACGAGGTTGTTGCTCGAGCAAAGCGAGAAAGCGACCAACTTTCCGTAGAAGTTGTAGCATCAGCGCGCCAAGCAAATCAGAAGCGAGAGCTAATTGCACGCCGTGAAGTCCTAGAAGCGACATGGCAAGAAGTGCAAGAAAAAGTCGGTTCAGCCGATTTAGCTGGTCGTAATGACATATTGAAATCCCTTCTAAATGAGGCTAAATCTGTAGGTGGAGATATGATTCTGCACCCGGTAAATACCGACAGAAAGGCCCTTACTGGAAAGGGATTCGATCTTGGCGATGATGTTGACGGCTTAGGTGGCTTCATTCTCGAATCTACAGATGGTTCAATACTATTGGACTACAGATTCGATGGACGATTACAAGAGGTTTGGGAAGCAAACCTCGGAGCAGTAAACGAACTAATGTTTGGAAATTGAATAGGTGATTAGATGGCAAGATTAGCGACTGGAAGTTCCAATATTTCCAATGCTGGAGCGAGAGCAAAGACTCGCAAGGCGTCGCTAATTGATGGCACAAGAATCCGCCAACTCCTGCAACAGGGTACAGATTCGATTGGAGCCAGTATCGGAGAATTCGGATACAGGCAAGAAATGGATCTCTATTCAGCCAGGATGTCTGGGTCAGATGCTATTGAAGCCGCTTTAACCCATAACTTGGATAATGACCTAAATTCTGTACTCGGTTTCTGCCAAGGAAACCTAAGAGATCTTGTCGCAATTTATGTCGAGAGATTCCAATACGAGAAGGTCAAGACAGTTCTCAGGTCAGTATCAAAGGGCGCATCAGATGAGATGATTGCCGATCAGATATTGCCTGAAGAAAATCCAAACAATGCCCATTGGTTGCATATCGTTCGTACAACGGAAACCGTTCAAGAAGCCATAGACGCAATGCGAGGCTCTCCATGGGGGAGATGCCTAGCAAAATTAGATGCAGATACATCTCTCACAGAGATGGAGGATGCTTTGGATAGACAGTACTTTACTGATTCACTCGCAGCATCTCGAGGCAAAGAAGGAAGCCCTCAATTAATCCGATATCTGCAGACCGAAATAGATCACAGGAACATCGTGAACCAGTTTAGAGCACAGAGACAAAACCTGTCTTCTGAAACTCGTGAGAGAATCAACATCCCCGGTGGAAAAATCGCGGATGCTGTAATCAGAGCTGCTTCACAGGCAGATACACAGGAGGCATTGTTGGAAGCCCTCCGTCGTTCAAATGCCTTCGATGATTCTGGCTTCGAAGAAGCCATGCAGGAATCAGCCCAACGTGGTACATTTGACCCACTGGTCAATTTACTCAGGCTAAAGAGATTGAAAATGCTTAGGAGATTTTCATACCTCAATCCTGTATCTGCCTTCCCTGTGATTTACTACATTCAAGCAAAGGTTCTGGAAGTTCAGAATCTACGCCTACTCGTGCGCGGCAAGGCGGCAGGCCTCTCAGATGAGGTCATTGAAGCGCACTTATACATCTGAGGTGAAAATATGGAAATCGCAGTAGTCGGAACACCAGAATTCACCCTCGGATTCCAACTCGCCGGCGTAACTCGCCTGCACAATCCAGCAGACCTAGAGGAGACAGCAACTGTGCTTCGAAGTTTGATGGATACACCAGAGGTCGGTATTGTCGTGATTGACAGTTCCGACCTCACACAAATGCCCGACAAGTTGCGAATGCAACTCTCGGAGAGCATTACACCCACAGTACTGGGTATAGGGACTGAGGAGGACAACACCCTTCGCGAGTCCATTAAGTCAGCTCTAGGAGTTGACCTATGGAAGTGATTCCAGAAAAAGAAAAGGAAGTGAAAAAATGAGTGAGGAAAATGGAGTGATTTATCGCATTTCAGGACCAGTAGTTACCGCTGTAGGTATTACCCCAAGAATGTATGAGGTAGTACGTGTAGGTGATGAAGGACTGATGGGTGAAGTCATTGAATTGCACGGAGACCAATCGGTTATCCAGGTCTACGAGGAAACATCGGGTATCAAACCGGGTGAACCTGTAGTCAGAACGGGGCAGACTCTGTCTGTTCAGCTAGGTCCGGGTCTGTTAACACAGATTTACGACGGTATCCAGCGTCCGCTAGAGGACCTTGAGGAGACTATGGGTGTCTTCATCACACGTGGTGTAGATGCTGATGGTCTAGATCTCAAGAAGAAGTGGGAGTTCAATGCTACCGCTTCGAAAGGAGATGAGGTCAGCGCGGGTCAAGTAATCGGTACCGTACAAGAGACTGAGACTATCGAACATCGAGTAATGGTGCCACCTGGAAAGAGTGGTACAATCAAGAGTATCAAATCTGGTGAATATGATGTCACACAGACCGTTTGTACTCTCGATGATGGCACAGAGATTGCAATGATGCAAGAATGGCCAGTTAGAACACCGCGACCATTCGTCCGAAAGTATGCACCGGATGTCCCACTAATTACAGGTCAGAGGATCCTCGACTTCCTTTTCCCTCTGGCTAAGGGTGGTACCGCTGGTATCCCCGGGCCATTCGGTAGCGGAAAGACAGTTACCCAACAGCAGTTGGCTAAGTGGTCTGACGCTCAAATCGTTGTCTACATTGGATGCGGTGAGCGTGGAAACGAGATGACTGAGGTACTTACTGAGTTCCCTCACCTAATCGACCCGCACACAGGAAAGCCTCTGATGAACAGAACTACGATGATTGCAAACACATCAAACATGCCTGTAGCAGCTCGTGAGGCTTCTGTGTATACAGGAATCACCATCGCGGAATACTTCCGAGATATGGGATACGATGTTGCTCTAATGGCTGACTCAACAAGTCGATGGGCAGAAGCAATGCGTGAGATTTCTTCTCGACTTGAAGAGATGCCTGGTGAGGAAGGTTACCCTGCTTACCTTTCCAGCCGACTTGCTGAATTCTACGAGCGAGCTGGTCGCGTACAGACTCTCGCTGGCGACGATGGATCGGTATCGGTTATCGGAGCGGTATCACCACCTGGTGGTGACATATCCGAACCGGTCAGCCAAGGTACACTACGTATTGTCAAGGTGTTCTGGGGATTAGACGCAGGTCTCGCTCGACAGCGACACTTCCCTGCGATTAACTGGCTGAGTTCATACTCGCTTTACCCACAGGCATTAGATCAGTGGTATCGCGACAATATCGCTAGCGACTTCCCTGAGATTCGCACTGAAATCAGTGCTCTCCTGCAGGTTGAAGCAGAGTTGCAAGAAATCGTCCAACTGGTCGGTTCCGATGCACTACCAATCGATCAGCAATTAACTCTGGAAGTCGCACGTATGATTCGTGAGTTCTTCCTTCAACAAAACGCGTTCCACGATGTGGACACTTACAGTAATCTCAAGCTACAATACACAATGGCAAGAGCAATTCTGTCCTTCCAAGATGAAGCAAAGAAGGCAATTGCCGGTGGTGCAGACCTAGAATCTGTGGTTAACGTACAGGCTAGAACTGACATCATGCGTGGAAGATTCGAAGAAGGATACGAAGAGCGTATCGAGAAATTAGTGAAAGAAATGGGCAAGCAGATTGCTGCTACCATGGAGGAGAACTGAGGAGGGATATGAATGAGTGGAAAAGAGTACCGAACCATTACTGACGTCAAGGGACCTTTGGTGTTCCTAAACAAAACTGAACCGGTTGCATACGGTGAAATTGTCCAATTGAGACTAACCGATGGGACCATGAAGAACGGGCAAGTTCTCGATACCTCCGATGACCAAGTTATCGTGCAGGTTTTCGAAGGAACATCCTCGGTTGATCGACAAACAGGTGTTAAGTTCCTAGGAGATGTATTCCGCCTACCAGTTAGCAAGGATCTCGTCGGCCGTATTCTAGACGGTGCCGGCCGACCTCGTGATGGCGGACCAGCAATCGTACCTGACGAAATGGCTGACATCATCGGAGCTGCAATCAACCCCTACTCCCGTGAAAGTCCAGAGTCTTTCATTCAGACAGGAATTTCTGCAATCGATGCATGTACATCTCTTGTTAGAGGACAAAAACTGCCAATCTTCAGTGCTGCAGGTCTTCCTCACAACGATATCGCACTTCAGATTGCTAGGCAAGCAAAGCTTGTCGGAAGCGATGACGATTTCGTCGTAGTTTTCTGTGCTATGGGTATCACAGCGGAGGAATACAACTTCTTCGTTCACGATCTAGAAAGAACTGGTGCATTGGAGAACTCCGTTCTGTTCGTCAACCTAGCTGACGACCCAGCGGTCGAGCGTCTGATTACACCACGTCTAGCACTAACTGCTGCTGAGTATCTTGCTTTCGAGCATGACTACCACGTACTGGTTATCTACACTGACATGACAAACTACTGTGAGTCTCTGCGACAAATCGGTGCTGCTCGTGAAGAAGTACCTGGACGACGTGGTTACCCAGGATACATGTACACTGACTTGGCTATGCTTTACGAGCGTGCAGGTCTGGTTAAGGGCAAGAAGGGAAGTATCACACAATTCCCTATCCTAACCATGCCTGGTGACGATATTACTCACCCAATTCCTGACCTTTCAGGATATATTACAGAGGGTCAGATTGTTATTTCCCGTGAATTGCACCAGAAGGGTATCTACCCACCAATTAACGTTCTACCATCGCTAAGTCGACTGATGAACGCTGGTATTGGCGATGGTAAGACTCGTGAAGATCACAAGTCGGTATCCGACCAGTTGTATGCTGCTTACGCTCAAGGTAGAGAATTGCGTGGTCTGGTTGCTATTGTCGGTGAAGATGCATTGAACGAGCGTGACCTTCAGTTACTGAAGTTCGCTGATATTTTCGAAAATGAGTTCTTGCGACAGAGCCGTGACGAAGATCGTTCAATCGGTGAAGGAACTCTAGACCTTGCATGGAATCTTCTAACCAACATCGATACGAAGTATCTCGTTCGATTAGACCAGAAGTGGATTGACAAGTATCACCCAACCGAAAAGAAGGAGTGAAACTCTCGAATAACAAGTCGATGAGGAGGTGTAAAAATGGCATTGGACATTAAACCAACCAGGTCCGAGCTAATCAACCTCAAGCGACGCATCAAGCAGACCTCAAGTGGATACAATCTACTGAAGATGAAGCGGGACGGTTTATTCCACGAGTTCCGAACTTTGTTGTCTGAGATGATTAGTGCAAGAGAGGAACTCGTCGGTACATATCGAGAAGCTGTAGAAGCCATCAGTTTGGCTAGCGCTATCGAAGGTGGATTAGTTGTGAAGAGTGCAGCAATTGCAAACTCGGCTTCACCGGAAGTAGAAGTTAGTCGCCGAAACATCATGGGTGTTGTGGTTCCTCAGGTAGAAGGGCAGAATCTGACCTCCACAATCGAAGAGCGTGGAACCGGTCTAATCGGTGGTTCTCCGTACATAGATGAGGCTGCAGACGCCTATTCTTCGTTAATTGCCAAGATAGTCAAAGCCGCAGAAATGGAGGCTACTCTGAAGCGACTCCTAGAAGAGATTGAAGCAACCAAGCGCCGTGTAAACGCGCTTGAGTTCAAGGTCATTCCAGAGATGCAAGAAGCTCAGACATTCATCCAACTCAGATTGGAAGAAATGGAGCGCGAAGAGACCTTCCGCCTCAAGCGATTCAAGAACAAGTAAGTCAACCTTGATTACGCGGTTTGATAGGTGGGTGCATGAGTTCGCAACCACCAAAGGTGGTTGCGTAGTATGTCAGAAGCCGAGCCAATCGTACTTGATCACTCGGCTTGGACTCAACAAGATTTGTTGCTCCACATCATCCATCGCTACTTCGATTTAGGCAATGAAGCGATGGCCGGGCAGGCTTGGGAAGTACGAGCAAAAAGTGGAAGGAGTGACTCCGAGGCGCTAATCCAACTCAACAATGAACTCGAGCCATTAGGCTACCTTTCGATGCTAGACAGAGGTAATCCTCCAATTCTTAGCATCGCTCATTATCCAGAAGGTCAGCAAGTCATTGCTAATTGGCAATTATCTGTTGTTTGGCTGATGATGGCTGGCTTCCTTACCATGATTGGTAGTGCATGGTTGATGCAGTTTGATTCAAGCGCCACCGCCCTAGATTCTAATTTACTGCGAGAATCAATGTTTTACATGGCAATTCCAATGATATTCGTCTTGGGATTGGCCAGCGAAATTCGCAGAAGAATCGCCTTACATTATGGTGTCAAAATAGGCCATGTTGTGCCAATAGCATTCCCAATTATGGCCGTTAGTTGGCCTTTTGGTTTGGCAGGTGTATTGAGTCAACATAGAGCCGATTTAATCCCAATTCCTAATCGAAGGGCTCTTGCAATAATCGAATTAACAGTGCCTATTTTCCTATTCATTGGTGGTAGTTTACTGACCATTATTGGCTTGCATTTGACTCCACTTGAACCTCCTGAACTTTACTCTTCACCTATTGGCTTTGAAAATAATATTCTAATCTCAATCTTAACTTTAGATTGGATGGGTGAAGATTTGCTCATTAAATTACAGTGGATTCACCTAACTGGTCTTGCTGGAATCGGTTTGACTCTAATCGGCTGGACTCTGTTATTGCCGATTCCTGGATTCCCAGGTGACCGATTATTACATGCTCTAATCGGCCCTGCTGAGATGTCCGATTCAAATCGCCAAACAGGTATCTTCATCCTAATGCTCGGTGCAATGGTGATGATTTTTGCAAATACCGAGTATATGCCTTGGTTGTTGATTGCGGCTCTGGCGGCCATGCGTCGATTCAGTCCAGAAAATTCTCCTCCACCTCTAGTTGTCGACGAATCAATTATTCCTTCAAACAAGGAACGCAGTAGGTTCGCAACGCTACTTGTATTCGTTCTGATTATGGGATTCCCTGGATTGAACCCATCCTTCACAATAGACCAATGGGATGAGGGCTTGGACACCTCAGGATGGGTTGAGGAAATCGAACTTAATATTTCAGAATCCTACAATCTAACTCTAGAGTTAACCCCCGAAGGAATCAATCCGGTTTCCGGATGGATACAGATTAGAATGGAGGGGGAATACTCGCAATTATGGGATATCACCTCATCTCAGTTTAATGAAAATAAAATCTACAGATTTGATGGAGTAACTCAGAACTCTCCTGATGAATTACGTTTGACAATAATTCCGATGGATATTGCTCAAGACGATGCAACACTTCTCCCTGACGCTTCGATGTGGTTGAGAATTCTGGTCGATGTAGACGACCATATCAAAGAGCACCTGACTGTTCTTAGGCACGCTGAAACAACTTCTCCAATAGATCCTCTCTGGTTACTGATTGAGGATACCGAGACTCCAAGAATTTGTATGAGTGTTCAGAAGGTTGATGATAGACCTGCGTCTTTAGTTCTAACAAATCCATTTTGGGAGTTTGAGAACGACACTAACCTCACTCTCCCAGGCCTTCACGACGTTTGTCTACGAGGTTACGAAGGCGCCTTACAATCATCACAATACAAAGACGAGTTTAGACGGGTCATGGGTCCTGCCTTGGCATTAGATTTCGAAGACGGTGAGAGGATAACTTGGTGGTTACCAGTGAATGGAACAGAAGCCAAATTACAGATTTCTGATGAAGGCTGGCAAATACCCGCTTGGTACTCAGCCAACACCGATTATACGATATCTTTCGGCGCTCAAGGCAGTGCATTTTGCCCTTCATCCGAAATAATGCCAGAGATGGAAATAGGAGATAGTTGGAATTGGACCTTTACCGACCGTTCTTCAATTAGAATTCCAGCCGGCCAATTGGGCTTTGGAACTCTATTCTTCGCCTCTAATGGCTGGCTAGCCTTCTGTAAGGAAGGAGTTATGTTACGTTCGTATATGATCGTCGAGGGAGATGATGTGATTTTAGACGGAGGAGATATAGGGATGCACTTGGCTTTCTCTGAGTACATAATCTCTAATCGCATGAACAAGACAATTCCGATTACCGTAAGTTGGACTGGAGACTCACCGGAAGCAGATGTATGGAGTGTCTCGATTCAGGACGAAATAGCTCCGAACTCAGATTCCATGATGATTCTAGAGACCGCTGGCACAACCGCTCTCTATCGTGCTGTTTGGGTAACTGTGGATGATGGTGAAATTACAGTTAACTTAGCCGCTCGTTGTCCGGTTGATGGGTGTGAGTAGATGCGAATCGCAGTCCTTGGTGTAGGTTCTATCGGTGGAGTTGTCCTCGGCGCACTTTCCGATACCGATGCAGACCTCGTCGCAGTATCTCGTGGTCAAGCCGCGAGCAATCTCGAAATGATTGGTTTGATTCTTCACACGCCTGAGGGTTCTATCGAGATGATTCCACCAGACCGATTTACTGTTGTAGATAGCCAAGAGGGTCCAATATCTGAACAGATTAGAGGCACTTGCGATGTTGCAATCATATGTGGCAAGGCCTCCTCGACCTCAGTTTTGGCACAAATTGCTGAAGAAGTGCTAACTCCCATCGGACTTGCAATCAGCATACAGAATGGACTTGGTCACACAGAGATGTTAGCCCATCGTTTGGGTAGGGATAGAATTCTTGGAGGCTCGATTACTCATGGTGCTTGGAAGGATGGGGAATCAGGGATTCATTGGGTTGGTCGAGGTGCCGTAAGAATGGGATACCTCGACGGTGGTGAAGCCTCAAACTCAGCCCTTGGTTTGTTACAAGTATTTGAGGCTGCAAACCTAAACCCGATTTGGTCTGATGATGTGAAAAATATAGTTTGGAGAAAGTTGTTGTTGAATGCTGCAATCAATCCTGTTTGTGCCATTGCAGGGGTTAGAAATGGAGCCCTCCTTGAGGTACCTGAACTCTGGGATCAAGCAATGGCCGCTATGTTAGAAGCAGCAGCAGTGGCCAGAGCCTCTGGAGTTGATTTGGGCGATGTGGATTTGGAAGCCCATCTACGAAAGGTGGTTGAGACTACTTCCGAAAATCGCTGCTCGATGTTACAAGATGTGATGGCTGGACGCGCCACAGAAATCGATTCGCTTTGCGGCGCTGTTGTAGAAAGAGGAGAGTCTCTTGGAATTCCCACTCCCGCAAATCAATCTCTACATGCATTGGTCAAAGGCATCGAAAGGTCTGGCGAATTTTCCTGATTACTCACAATCGATATTGTAGTGGAGTCCTACGTTTTCCCTTCTAGAAATCGAGGCTTCGATAACCAGTTCAGCGCAAATTATCAGATTTCGCAATTCTACCATAGCCTGAGTAGGTTTAGTCGCATGCCAGACAGGAACCACATCGGCTCGGATTTTTGCAATCTTCTCTCTGGCATTTTCTAAACGAGAATCACTCTTTACCAAACCAACATCGTTTGTCATCATTGTTCTAAGCGACAACAAATCACTTTCGAGGGTTCCGTGGTCTGCTAATTCCTCAAGTTCTTCCCCTCTCCAATAAATGATATCTTCAACGAGGTCCGGAAGCAATCCATCTTCTGCTCTGGAAATAATTTCAGTAGCCGCTCTCTCAGAGTATACCACCGCCTCTAGCAGGGAATTCGAAGCGAGGCGGTTAGCGCCATGAAGTCCGGTTCTAGCAACTTCTCCGACACAGTATAATCCAGGTAGAAGTTGACCTTCATGCATTGCCCTGCCTTTCTGATCCACCTTAACGCCTCCGACAAGATAGTGAGCGGCAGGGCGTACAGGAATCGGATCAGGTCCTAAGTCGATTCCATATTCAGCCAACTTATTTGCAATCGTTGGGAACTCTTCACGGATCTCCTGTAAATCTAGATGTTCTGTTACCAAAACCACATGAGAATCTCCACTTCGTTTCAATTCACTATCAGTGGCTCTTGCGACGACATCTCTAGTATCCAATGACCCCTTCTCTGAATATCGGTTCATGTAGGATATTTCAGCAGGGTTGCCTCCAACCTCCTTCCATTTTTGGTATT